>JBGSMF010000341.1:0-59532 GCA_041740315.1 Thermoflexales bacterium | reverse complement strand
AACAAAACCTGGCTGAAGCAGCATGCGCTCGCTTCAATGCGACCCAGGTTCACGATGCGGCCGGGCGACTAATCGTCATGGCCGTCGCACCCTTCAAGCACTGTGTTCGCCAATTATGACACCTGTTTCCTGGGTTCCTGTAACAAATACAGTTTTGCACGAAAGGAGGTTGAATGTCAGTGTCAAAGCTCAAGGCGATCATTGCGGCTGCTCTAATTGGAATGTATTTACTGATCGGGGGCGTGTACCCGACCATCAGCCATCCGGTTTCACAGCAGGTGGCCGAGGTCACTCCCACGCCGGGGCCCGGCGCGCCGCCTGCTTGCGGCGGCAATAGCTGCGGCGGCTAGCAAGCTTGATGTCCCCGGCTTCTTGCAGGAGGCCGGGGATACATCCGACGGTGAATAGATTGTGATATACTGGCAATAGCAGCGGCGAAAGGTAAAACAAGTGTTACGCTTGATTGAGCTTGCCCAAGCTATTGTCCAGCAACAATGCGATCCAGTAGCTTTTCTTGAAAAGCAAAGAAGATATCCTCACAGGCTGTGGTGGTCCGCCTGGTTATGGCGGGCAGTCACAGCCGGTGGGGTGTTGGCTGTTTTGAGTTTTGTGGCGAGATGGAATCAACCATACGCGCAAGAGATGGCGATTTATGTCTCTTTTGTGTGGATGCTTTTCCACATGCTGAGTGGATTAATTATCATGACCACTGGTCAGCCGCAATTTTGGTTATTGTATGCCTATTCGCCGCCTGTCTGGATGTTGGTTTTGCTTTGTGGTTTCGCCCCGCTATCCCGCGTTTGCTTTGAGCTAGGATTAAAAGTGGGTCTGCCGTTTTTGTTAGGGGCATTTGTTTCAGATGTTGGCACACTGTGGGTTTACAAGCAGGTTGAAGAATACCAGCGTGACCGCCAGCGCCTGCGCGCTGGGGGACCGGCGGCTGAATTGCCGGCATTGGCTTGGTGGGCGCGTGTACGTTGGATGCGCTTGATTGCCGCGTTTGGCCTAGCGATTATTGGCTTGTTATTCCAAGATGGAATTTTTGTTGTGGCCGCGGTGGTGGGTGGTTTGCATCTCCATGTTACGTTGGCAGCCTGGATATGGAATTTACTCCTGGTACAATTCGATCAGCAACGGAGCCGATGGCGGGTTACCTACATCGGCCGTTCAACTATGTTTGTCCCTTTGACGTTGGTGCACTCACTCTTGGCGCTGGCTGACCTGGATCAAATCGCTGCGCTGTTGGCCTTGCTTCAAGGAGGTTGCCTGGGGCCAATTGTTCGAGGGGCTACCAGGAAATTGTCGCGCGTCCAGATGCATAACTTGATTCTCCATCTCAGCTTGCAAGAAGGTGGAGCAGGAGTGATTCGTTACCTTGAACCGGCACTGCGCCGAGCGCTTCGACCCACCGCGGGCTGCTATGCAGCCTTGGCAAGGGAAGCTGCCAAACCACTTGATTTGCAACATTGGGCCACGGCATTGACAAACATACCTTCAGTCGCCGAAATCGGGCCAGAGGCCAATACATTCCAAATACTGTACAAAGTTCGGAATGCGCTTCTGATGTTTACCTATGACCAAGTTATAGACGCAGCTATTGATGACCTGCAACGATTTATCCAGCTGCTCTATAACCTCCAGCTACCTCTTCCGCGAGAACGATTGATAACTCGGTCGGAAACGCTGCCTTTGACTTGGCCTGTGGCTATGTTGCTTCACCTGGAAATGTACCGTGAACGATTACGGGCATAATAGAGCAAATATGGAAACACGCTCACCGAATCCCCAACTCAAGATTAATTTTGATGACGTCATCATCCGCTTCACCCAGCAGATTTATTATGACAATGAGCAAGCATTTCAACTTGAGGTTCGCCAATCGCCCGGCCCTTTGCCGGGGGGAGCATTCCAGGCGGATGTTGAGAGCCGCCTGGAAGAATTTCGTCGCATCTTTGGCCAACGTGTGACCATAAACCAATTCTCTTATCATAGCGAAAAACTCTTGGCAGAAGCAGGCTCAGCGCAAGACTTGGCATATCTGGGCAATCGGCTCTACGAATTACTGCCGGAATCATTCCGGCAAGCGTTTCCCCATCTCGTCCAAGACGTATTTGAAAAAGGCAGAGGCTTGCGCCTGGTTATTGAAGCCCGGGCGGGAGACAAAGCAGACCGTTTATTAAGCCTTCCTTGGGAAATACTCTTTTTCAACCAAACGCAAGCGTTTCTGGCTCGTTCGCCGCGCGTGTTGGTCGTTCGTCGCCTGCTTGATGCCGTGCGCCGCAGCCCCATTCAGATTGAAACACCTTTCAATATTGTCCATGTCATCGCGCACGATTCGGGCAACCCAGAAGAATACGGGATTTCCGCAGAGCTTCAGCAAGCTGAGCGCGAGGGGATTGGTCGAGCTATTGTGCCAGGCCAATACCGGCTGGTGGAAAAGCCTGGCTCGGTGGAGCAATTACTGGCGGCTCTGCGTGAAGGAGCGTACCACGTTGTCCATTTTTTGGGGCATGGCGAGATTCACGAGCTCGAAGCAGCAGGCAGTACAAGAGTTGATATAAAGTGCGGCTACTTGCGCTTTGTCGGCGCTAACGGCGATGCCCAGTGGGTCACAGGCGAACAATTGCAACATTTGCTCGGTTTTACCCCAACTGTCCAACTGGCCGTGTTGAACGCTTGCCACGGAGGCGCCAGCGCGTCAGGAAGCGTAGGAGGCAATATTGCGCTAGAGTTGACCTACAGCGGGTTGCCCAATGTCGTCGCCATGCAAAGCGACATTTCGCAAGGTGCAGCCCAACACTTTGTCGAGGCCTTTTACGCCGAGTTGCAACGCGGGCAGCCTGTTGATTATGCTGTGGCCGTCGGGCGGGCAATCATCGCCGCCAATTTGCCGCAGACTATAGATTGGTGTCTGCCTGTTTTGTACACAAACATTGGCCTGCCAGAACCATTGCCGCTTGTTGGCATAGCAAATCGCTTGTGGCAGTGGGTTAGCTCCCCGCAGGCGCGCTGGCGGCTTGGCGTAGCCAATGGTGTGCTGGGTATTTTGCACTTGATCGTGGGCTTGTTATTGTCTCTCAGCAACAAGAGATTGGCTTTACCCGATGCCCACTTGGCAAATTGGCTCACTGCCGGCTTGGTTGTTGCGCCGGCGCTTTTGACAGTCAGCGCCTATTTATTGAAACGGCTTGCCATTCCGGCCATGTGGCCGCGTTCGGCAAAAACGGCGCTCATTGCGTGTTCATTTGGGGCTGCTGCATTGGGGCTGAGTATGCCAATCCTGTACGTGTGGTTTGCTTTGATGCTGTTGGTGGGAGTGGGTTTCTGGGAAATACTCTCGCCAGTGGCGCAGGCAGTGCTGCTGGGATTAATTTTTATCCCAGGGGTTCTATGCAGTGGTGTCTTTAGCTACTCGCAAATTGTTGGCCACAGCCGGGCGTTTATTACCAATGCTCAGGTCAAGTTGCCAACGTTTGAATGGGGCGAACTGGCTGTCATTATTGCAAGTTACTTGATGTTGCTGCTGCCCTGGGCAATCTTGACATTCTGGCCAGGTTTTATCACGCCTCCAGTGGGTAATTTGATTTTGGGCATGTTGCTATCTATACTTGGTTACGAGTTGTGCAAGACGTGAATTCAAGCGCGCCGCGCCTGGGCAGTCATCCATTGAATCAACTCGTTCCAGCGTTTTTCAGAGTGTATCCTGGCAAAGGTCTCGGCGAATTTATGCGCCTCACGGTTTTTGATCCCTGCTTGCTTGGCGGCGTCTTGCGCGATAGATGAAAGGAATTTGTGCAGTTCCCCGCTTGCCTTCAATCGCTCGATTTCCTCTCGGCTAATAGAAGTGCGTATCTTGTCCAATCCGATGAGTGTAGCCACAGCCCATTGAATAGATGTGGTCTCACCCGCAAATCCCAGCGTTTGCGGTGAAGATATTTGGAGCGGCTGGAGTTGGCTAATCAGGTTGCTGAAAATTGTGATTAGCCTATCTTTGGCAAGTTCCAAATCCGGCACATATTTAGAATAGGCAGATTGAAGAATAGCTCGTGCAGAGTCATAGACCATTTGCGCAGGCAAAACAGGCTGTGGCAAAAAACTCAGATCAAAGCGCGGCGTTTGTGCCAGTTGCGGAAGCTGATTGGTTGCTTCAAGGCGAACCATATCCAGTTGATCGGCATATTGTCCTTGGCAAGCCAAGCAAGTTTCCAAATGCTGACGCACTTGTGGATACAACTGCGCGGCGTTATGCCCTTCACTTTCTGCGTCCACGTAATCAGGTAAAAGCTTGCGGCACTGATTGCAAGCTTCTTGACTTTCTTGTACACCAGCAATCACTTGCCTCAAATGCCTCAGCCGACTGGATAGGTGTTGTCTGTCGTGTTGAGATGATGTCCCCATATATGGGCAACCTCTTTCTCAAAATGCTTTTGATGCCTAATTATACAAGCGAATTGCAAGATATGAAAGTGTAAGATCTAGAGGACATTCAGCATCCTCCTGTGTGGATAAACATTCACATGAAAGGAGGTGAGTCAAATGTCCAAGGCTCAAGTCATCATAGTGGGCATTCTGGTTGTGATGCTGGTGTTGATCGGCAGTGTGTATCCAGCCATCAATCAATCCACCAGTCAACCTACCCACGCTGGCACATTGGGCACAGTAGTCGAAATCACACCGACGCCAGATCCCCCCAGCGCACCGCCATCTTGCCCTGGCAGTGGCTGCGGTTAGTGTACCTGGGTCTCAAGCCCGCTACGTTTCAGATGTGACGCACTTCTTAGCAGTGCGTCGCATCGTTTTTGTTCAGGGCAATCCGACAGGCAAGAATGATGCCCAAAAATAGGGCGGCCAGCCATTGGCGATGGCAGATCGTTGCGCTGAGGCCAGTGCCCTGGCGGGCAAGATATCTTTGCCCAACACGCTATAAAAGTGCTCCATCAGGGATTTTGCTCTTGAATCATTGACATGCCACAAACTAGCAACTACTGTCTGGGCACCGGCGGCAAGGAAACTGTAGGTCAACCCAATCATTTCATCTCCGCTAAGGATGTGACTCAATCCGGTCTGGCATGCCGAAAGCACCACCAGATCGGCCGCCAGGCGAAGTGAACGAATATCGTCTACAAACAGGCTGCCATCTTGGAGCAGCAAACGCGATAAACGCCCATATTCTCCATCGTAAACGGCATGAGTGGCAAAATGAATCATTCGATAATTGAGTAAGGAGCCGCTATCACTCAATTGCTGAAAGGTGGCCAGTGTAGCAGCATCGTTTTGCACTATCTCTGTCTCGCCAGACCATAGTTGAGATAGGGCCGCGACCTCATCTCTGACGAAAGGTAGAGAGGGGATATTGCCAGCAAAGGTATCCACTGCTACAGCTAATAGGCGATTGTGTCTGCTACGCTGGGGCCGACGCGCGTGCAATAATGTCATGGCTTGCAATGAGGGACTGGTGCACAAGAGCGTCTGTTGCGTCAGAAAGGTATTGCCGGCTTGAAGCGCCGCAAAGGGTACACTATATAATAAACCAGATGGTATAACAAACAGTAGGCGATCAGGCGACAGATCCCTTTGCGCAGTTGGGGGTATCAATACATCATATGCACGCCGACGATACATCTCCCCGGACGAACCTGGTTGGAGGTAGAGTGTTCCCCTCCACATCGTGTCTGGCTGACTCATCATTTGCAAAGCCATCCAATCAAACGAACTTAGTTGGGGCTGTGTGATGTCCAGATCTCCACGGTCGTTCAGGTGTACGATAACTAGATCGTCATCTAGCCAGGCATAACACAAACAAATCCAGCCGCGGTCAGGCCACACCTGCTTCATTGCCTGATAGAACAAATCAAGCGAAAAAGGTGGTGTATCACGCAGCGATTCCAGAGCCGACCAACCTGCATTGCGCGCTTCAATAATGACTTGCTCGTATTCTCTCGCCAGCACTTGCAGACGATCCAATGCCCGTGCTCTCGTTTGATTGCTCTCGTCTGTCTCGACAGGCAATGCAGCGCTAAACCCAGGCTGTAACATACCACGCAATTCTGTAATCTGCGTCTGGAGACACAAGCGGCGGCGAATCAATTCATCAAGGCGAGAGGTGTTGGCGGCAAGCTGCATTGGCCAGCGCAAGTGATTTGCAAAGAGTTGGGCGCGGCGCTCCTCAATGGCCTGGAGTGCTTGATCAAAATGGTGAGTTTGCAGCGCTAGGCTAATGGCGCGATTATAGATACGCGATCGAGAGCCACTTGTAGCCAACGGAGCATTCAGAAAAATATGAACCAGATTTTCATCTGCCAAGCTGCGACGAGCATTGCTCAGGTGCGTTACGCTGCGTATAGCCGTTTCCAAAGCTTTCTCTGTACTACCATGTGACTCGGCTAAATGTGAACGGAGCGCCTCAGCTTGCCAGGTAATATCAGGGACACGCTCGTCAAGTATCACAACAGTTCGATCCAGGTGTGTCTGGGCCTGTACTAGATCACCCAGTTCAAAATAAACTGTTGCCACTCCAAGATCGCAGAGAGCCACATCCAGAAGTTGGCCGCATCGGTTAAAGGTCTGTATTGCTTTTTGGTAATGCTCAATAGAGGATTGATACTGTTTTGCGTTGCTTAGCACATCACCCTCAGCCTGGTCGCAGACGGCTATGCCAGGCGCATAATCTGCTTCGGTGCAGATCTGGCGCGCACGATAAATCTGCGATAAGGCTAGATCATGGTGCCCTTGGCCACTAGTGATGAGCGCCAATTCTGTATAGCACTCGGCGGCGTACAATGACAGACCGATTTCTTCATATCGCGTTAGTGCTAGGTCAAGATACTCTGCCGCACGGCCACTCTCTCCCAAGAGCAAATTGGTAAATGCCAAGTTGTGATAGCAAATCGCAAGGTCTGTCCTTACCTTTAGTTTCTCAAAGGTTTCCCTGGCACGATTAAAGTAATCCAGTGCTCGGCTGTAATCGCCCATCTCGCGGTAACATTGGCCAATGTTGTGCTCACAACGCGCCGCAAGCATTGTGTGTTTATCTTTCTGGTATAGGTCGCACGCACGCTGGTGTTGGGCAATGGCAGCGCGGAAATCGCCCTGTTTATGAAGCACTCTGCCCAAATTAAGCTCGCTATCGGCAGCGAAAGCGTATACACCCGCCTGCAAGAAACCCGCGCGGGCACGTTCGAAATATGATTTGGCTATAGCAAGATCGCCTTGGTTAAAATAGGCCATTCCCAGGGTGTTATCACAGCGGGCTAGGCTGGCTGGCAAATCTAGTTGTTCCAACGCCGATTGGAGTTGCTTACATAATGCAGCAGTTTTGGGAAAGTGCATCTGCCGCTCGTAAACCTGTGCCATTATCACTTGGGCGCGCAATTGCTCAGTGGGCCAAGCAGCAAAGCCTACAATGCTTGATTCTAAACACTCCAGTGCCTGTGGATAATGGCCTCGAGAATAGTACACGGTTGCCATAGCTAACTGGCATTGCGCAACACAGACAGAAGATATTTCTGGCTGGCTATGAAAATAGTCCAGGCTGGCTTGTGCCAATACCAGGGCTTGGTCATAATGCGCCAGCATCATTTCGACACGCGCTAGGTCGCACTGCCACAGCATAATCTTGTCTTGCGAGATAGAATCACATTGGTGAAGCAATATTCCGGCCTGGGTAAGCACTTGAGCAGCTTGATCAGCGTGAGCCAGGCGAGCAAGAGCTAATCCATGCAGCCATTCAAAAGAGGCGAGTAGATAGGTGGACGATGGAAAAGCGGATAAAGAATAAGCATGGGCATCATCCAGCACTTGGAGCGCCTGGTTGAATCGCTCCCAGTTAATCAATACTTTGGCCAGAGCTAATGTACTTTGCGCCCGGAGGAGTACATTCTCGGAATGGCATGTAGTCTCGTGGACAATAGCTGCCAATGCCCATCCATCACGCGGGGTAATGTGAGAGCATTCAACTGCTTCCATAAGCAGAGTTGTGGCTTCAGCATTAGTGGGGCAAGGGATATTTGACAGGTGGGTGGGTAAATCGTCCAGGCCAAGCGATCCATTTGATAGACCGGCGGCGAGATTACGATAAACGTCCATCACACTTTACGTGCATCACGCCGCAGAATTGAGAGATAAGCTGAGGTCACTTGTTGCCTGTTTTGCGCTGACATCAAACAAACTGCCCAACGCAATATCGGTGAATCGAGCGTGCCCTTGTTCGTCTAGGATAGAGGTAAAAGTGTGTCCAGCATATCCAAGAGTCACGCGCACAGATTCGTGAACAGGTTGATCAAAAGCAACATTGACTTGTATCTCGATTTGGTCAGGAGAATCCGGTTTGCGTTGGACGACGACCTCTAAGCCGGTCAGCCCCCACTGCGTCTCAGCAACCTCGGCAAGCAGCAGGCGGCGTTCGAAAGGTGTTGGGCGGCTGGCGACGGAACGTGCTTGCGCCAGCGAGGGGTTGGTGAACCAGCGATCAGCCAGAACTGGGGCGGGTATGATCCAGTTGTTGCCAGGCTGCGATCTCGAAATTTGAGTCAGCGGTAGCGACTGAATATGTGTCGACCTGAGGCGAGGCAAGGCCATGCCCGGGGCGATGCGTAAAACGTGAACCAACGAATCGTATTCCTCGCGGCAATTGGCGCATGTCGCAATGTGATACGCGACGCCTGGCATTCCCTGTTCGAGTGAGGCTCCTACGAGGGCGAACCCGGCGGCAGCATCTAACAAATCACGACATTCGTCACAGGTCAGTGGAGATGTATCGAACAAACTGGACCTTTTGTTAATCACAACCATGTTCCTCATTTTCAAAATCCCCGGCCTCAAACGACAATTCTAACTTGCTGTGTTGTGAAGCATAACTCTTTTCAGCGCGGCAATTTGGAGGAGCCGCTTCAGTTAGCAAGTTTGTGGCGAAGACGGTTAACCGCAGCATGCTTACGATTATACACCGCCCGATCAGTACAGCCAAGCCGTTGGGCCGCTTCCTTTACATCCACTCCCAGGATGTAGAGTTGTTCGATGACCTTTTGTTGGTATTGAGTAAGTTGAGATATTCCCCATCCCAATGCCATGCGTTTGAGAACCATCTCCCCAATGTCCTCGGTTGTAATAATCAATTCGTCAACGTCCCCGACTATCTCCATCTGGCTCCGTCTCCCAGATCGCCGCGCAACATCAATAATACGATTAGATTGCACCTTAGCGATCCAATCCGAAAAAGGCACGTCGTAAGTATATCCGATTGCCAAGCCCGCGGATGGACTGTGTTTGCCATCTTGAGAAGGCAAGTCCAACCTGGAAAATGCTTCCAACAGCCGCAAGCTGGTCTCTTGGGCAAAATCGCCAACGCCGCACCCATCCAATCCATTTAGCGCGTTGATTTGTTGCAACTTGACATACGCACAACGGGTGAGCCAGCTTGCCAGGTTTTGCCACGCTTCGGCATACCCGGCGTGAAGCAATAACAAGCTGGGATTTTCTGCAAGGTAATAATCAATTATGGAGGCAACGTAAGCCGTTACAAATTCATCAGCCAGAGTTGGCAGTTGTCCTTTGAAGCGGCGAGCAATGCGCCCAGAAGCCAGATTGGTCTGCAAAATATCAAGGATGGCTGCTTCTTGGGTGCTCGCCAAATCTGAGCGTTTCTGGAAAAGCTCATTGGCAGCCTGGCATAGTATCTGGTATTCGGGCTCAGAAGTGGGCGAATGAAAGAAATTGGAGGTTTTGCGCATCCTATAGTATGCCTTGTGATAACAAGCCGCCCTTTTGACCTAGAATCGAAAATAAGGGAAAAGACGGGAAAAAACGCCCTGCTCAGACGTAATATAAGTAGAGGGAGAGTGCAAACAGTATACTTCCCTTCTTTTGGAGTGTCAAATAGCAAATTGATTGCACAACCTGCTCAAGGGCGTTGGGAGGTTACCAGGATGGAAAGCAAAACACCGATGACAGAGGTGCTCACCACGGCTGAGGTGGCGCAGATTTTGCGATTGAGCGTCAAGACGGTGGGAGATATGATACGGAACAACGAGCTGCCAGCAATGCGAGTCGGGGGAGTGTGGCGGGTAAGAAGAGAATCACTGGATGAGTGGATGAGGAAGCAGGAACGAAATCATTCTATAAAAGATATTGAAAAGCCTGTTGAAACACCATCACACAAGGGCTCGTGAATTACTCTCAACGATGATTCTCGAGTAGCAATTTTTCAGGAGGAAAAATATGTTTCGCCCCAAAATCATCTTCGTGTTGGTTGTACTTATGATGGTCACTTTGCTGCCGACCAAAGCAAGTGTAGCCCAGTCTACGGTGGGGCCCGGCGTGGATTTGATTATCCTTATTGATCAGTCAGGTAGCATGAGCAGAGATGAGCCTATTACTGATCCAGACAAGGTTCGTGTCTCTATCGCCCAATATTTGATGGAGTATTTATACTTTGATGGCGCTTATGTGAATGCGGACCGTGTGAACCGGGTAACTGTTATTGGATTTGGCTCGCCAAATCAAACACATTCTATGGTGAACCTGACTCCATTAGAAAGCGCCGCAGATGTAGGACACGCGCAGGCTGGAATTGCGGCAGAGGATCTTGGCGCTACGAGCTTTATTGCTGCTTTGCGATTGGTGCGCGAGCAATTTCCGCCAGCTACCGATGTCGAACTGCGGCAAAGAATTATTGTGCTCATAACTGATGGCGGGCCTGCTGATGAACGAAACATGTCATATGGGGAATATTTTGACGAGATCAAGGGTTATTATGATACCCATCTTGGCTCAGAGCGATTTCCCTTATATGTCATTAACGTTGATAAAGGCGACAGGGCTGGAAGGCTTCGTTATTGGAATGAAGTAGCTAGAGATTGGAAAACGATTGCTGGAGACACCAATGTCATTCTGGTGCGACAGATTGAAGAAACAAACCGTGAAATTGTCAAAGTGCTGTGCCCGCGGTTGAATCCGAACCAGCCACCCGAATATTGCGCTGTTGCCAGCCTTGGCCCTCACTTTGTCCAACCTTACGCGCGCATGGTGCAGTTTAGCTTTTTCAAATATGACCCCAAAGCCCAGGCGCGATTATATCGTCCTGGGGAATACCCCAATACACGCATCAAGCCTTCTGATCCCGATGTAAAGTACGAGGCTACCCAGACAGATGGCAACACACGCGACGAAATATATCGAATATCAAATCCCTCGGTAGGATGTTGGATTACCGACCGTGAAGGAACTGGACAGGTGGATGTTTTTGTACAAGTTGCGTTTCATAAAATAGATATTGCATCTCCACTCTCAGCGCATCCGCAGATTCAACCTTTAACCATTAAACTTGAACTCTTGGATGATCAAAAACAACCTGTTGACGAGTTGCCAGATTATCCTATCAAGCTGGAGACCGAGCTCATTGACAAGGACGGTGACAAGATTCCTTTACAGATGCAACGTGTGGGTGCTGGACAATATGCGACGGTCTCTCCGCTAATGCTCACCAAGACAGGGACCTATACACTCACGACAGAAGGATATACAACAGTGGCGACTTCCCCCTTGGTAAATTGCATCACCTCCACACAGAACATCCCTATTTTTCAGCGGCAGACTTTTCAGATTTTTGTTTCCAGGCCCACGCTCACAGTGTTTGAGCCTGACCAACCTCTCTTGCGTTATGGGCCAATCACTGGTTTGGTATTGGGTTTTACCGACTCGAATGGCAATCCGATAACGGATACTCAAAATGCGCCTTGGACGATGCAAGTGAGCGCAAAATCGCCGTCGGGCAGAATCACGGATTTGCCAACTCCGCGTTGGGACAATGGTCACTTTCGCATTGTGGATCCATTCTTCTTGCCTGAGAATGGTACATATACGTTGACTGCCAGACTTGTCGGCCAAGACGGCGCGCAACTAGCCGAGTATCAAACCTCTTTTACTACAGCAGAAAATATCAATGTTTTGATGCCTGGCGCATGTTATCCAGCCTCGGCTCCAGTCGAAGCAATTGACATAGAATTGCGAGATGATAAGGGGCAACCAATAGCAGTGAATCCCAATTATCCTCTCAATCTGATTGCGGAAATTGCGCGCCCCGATGGACAGTTGGAACAAGTGGTGCTTGCTCGCGCATCCGAGCCAGGACGTTATCGCAGTCCAGTCAAATGGTCTTTTCAAAAGGGCATTCATGTCTTGACTTTGACTGGCAAAACTCGCTTGCTGCCCGGCGAGAAAGAACAGGATGCTTTTGTCGCCCGGCGAGAAATTGACATCAGCGGCAGTTTGCCTTATTTTCGTGTTGTGTCGCCAGATGAGACGCAAGGCAATGCGAGTTATGCTTTGCACAATTGGTTTATACCGCCGCTGCCTTTTGCTTTGCGGTCAATGCCAATTCGAGTCGAGTTGTTGTCCGACACACAACAAGCCAAGGCTTCCGACTTTTTTATCACTAATCCGAATGAATTGTTTACGTTGGAAATCGAGGGGCAGGCAATTCAGAGCACGACCCTCAAATTACCCAAAATTGTTGATGCGGAACAATATGGGGTTAACTTGAGCCAGTTGACTGAGCCGGGTCTATATACAGCCACAGTTCGCTTGGCTGGTGCTGTGCAAGGGAATGTTTGCACTGAAGGGGCCTGGCCGCCCCGGACAGTAGTGTTTCGGTTAAGCGATTCCCCTCTTTACCCGATAGTCTGGTGGGGAAGCATTGGTCTGGCTTCAGCGGCGATGCTAGCCGCAATCGGGTGGCAATTGTTAAACAGGGTTATTTTGCCGCCCGCACGCGGAAAACTGATCTTGGAAAAAGTAAGAGGGGGTGAAATCTGCACTATAGATCTAAAAGACTGGAGCCGTAATCGTTTTACTGTGAAGGGAGCCAAGTTGGGAAATTTGTCCCAGTTGCGGGAGATTCGCGTCAAGAGAAGCGCGCCGCTTCAAGAATCCGGCCCAATTACAGTGGAAGGTGTCGAGATTGTGGCATACACCAAAAAAGGAGAGGAAGTCAGATCAACGACTTTGTATGCCAAGTCTAGTCGCAACATACTCAAAAACCCGGTTTTGAAAACGCAAGAAGATAAACCTATTCCGTATCAAATTCGCTATGAAAATTAAGTCAGGAGGATAACAATGGTTAGTAAAGTGGCAAATCCGGCAGTCATCATTGGCCTGGGGGGCACGGGCCAGTGGGTGCTTACGTATCTCAAAAAGAACTTGCTGGATACGTATGGAGAAGTGCCCAAGACAGTTCGCCTGCTGGCATTCGATACGACCAGCGAACAAACAGAGGCAGCCGTCAGCGCCGACAAAATGCCCGAAGAAGAACGCGCCAAGGTTGGAAATGTTTCACTGGGAACGGGCGAGTTTGTCTACCTGGGAGGCAGCATTAAAAAATACTGCGAAGGCATTGCTGGGCGCTTGGTAGACCCGCAAACTGGCAAGCCCGTCACTTATCCACATATAGGTTCCTGGCTCCAGGCTGAAACCTATCTGCAATACGTGGATGATAGGGCTTATTTGATTTCCCAGGGTGCCGGGCAGAAACGGCCTTTTGGGCGGATGGCAATATTTTACGATCTGGACACGGGCCAGCGTCAAATTTTGGGCAAAATAGAAACTGCTCTAACTGATGTAATCAAAGCCAATGAGCGTCAACAACCCATTGAGATTTACATCACTGGATCGGTTGCTGGCGGCACTGGCTCAGGCATATTCATTGATATTGCCCACATCGCGCGCAAGAAAGCTGAAGGTGCCGGCAAGAAATTTGCCGTGCGTGGGTTTATTGTGCTGCAAAACACGTTTGACCCCGTCATCAAAATCCAGAACATTATGCCCAATGCCTTTGCCGCCATGCGTGAACTGGACCGCTTCATGTTGGTCTTTAATCGGGACTATCCGATTTACTATAGCGACCAGCACAGGCAGCCACTAGAGATCTACCACAGCATTCATAGCGCCAAGTTGTTTGATTCTTGTTATTTGCTGGATTCGGTGCGCACCAGCAAGAGCCTTGAGGGAGTTGAACCGAAATACGGCGTTTATCCCTCGGTGGCAGAGTGCATTACTGCCCTGTTGGATCCAGAAACCGGCAACACATTTTCTCAACATTACGTGAACGTGGGCAATGACATTGTTGCGGCGCAACAGGAGGTAGCCAGGACGCCTACAGAAGCCGGCACAGCTTTTTACAGCAGCCTGGGTACCTTTACTTATATTCTGCCAGTAGTGGATATCATCGAACGCAACACCTACAAGTTGGCGCTGGAATTATTGCGTGATCGGCTCTTGACCATCCGCACAGCTTCCGACGGCAGCCTGAAAGTAAGCGGCGAAGGGAATCGCGAGTCTCAAAATCCTCCGCGCGAGGAAGCGGTCGAGTTTTTGAAAATGCTCAAGTCGCGTGCGGGAGAGCTGAACCTGCATTTCAATCAACAAATTGCCGATGTGCTCAACTCTGGCCGGCTCAAGGACCCGGTTTACATTCAGGAAATAGCCGCCAAAGGCATTGAATTGCTCAGTTGGCTATTGCCCAGCGAACAAGATGACGTCATTGCGCAAACAGCCAACGATCTGCAAAAAGCAATGGAAGTCTCAGTCATTGCGGATGTGCCAAACAGCAAAGTCTACCGTGACGATTTTCATGCGGCAGCCGACCGCATTGCGCGCGATGTGCAAAAGCTGCGTGAACAACTGTTGGGACGGGAAGAGGCCGGGGGACGCAAGGTAACTGGTGACCTCCAAAAAGGCTTGGATGCCTATGCTAAACGCAACGTCGAGCGATTCCGCAAATTGGTCATTGAGAAAATGGCAGATTTGCTTAATGGCCTGACCGATGATTCGCTCATAGCCCGGCAAGGCAAGCTGCCTTATGCGCAGGAATGGCTGGGGTGGCTGGTCCAGTCTTACGACGAATTCGCCGTCTTTATGCGCGAAGTCGTCAAAACCTGGACAGCCGACAACGAAGTGGGACAGGCACGAGATAACGTAGCAACTACTAAGCAAGTTATGTACGATAACAGGGATGCCGCCGGTCTCTTTGACAAACTCCAAGGCCATGCCATCAAGGCGCAGGATGCTTATATCGGCGCGTCTAATTATCTGCTTGACCTGGAACGCCAGGAAATGTTGATGCGGGCGATTATTGATCTGGCTGATTCTTTCAAGGCAGTTGCGCAACAAGCCAGATCGCAAACGGACCAATGGCTGGCTATACTGGCATTGGGAGGTTCTGCTGAAAGCGGTGAAATTGGCGTGTATCGCCAATTGCTTAAAGAACAAGGACAGCTACAAGGCAGGCGCGATGAGCAAAAGCGCATTCAGGTATACGATCACCTCACAGACGAGAAATACGAGGATGAACTCTATAGCAAGTATCTCGGAGACGACAAGTGGAAAGACATCCTGCGCCGATTTGCCTGGAAAGTTGTTCCTGGCGGAAATGGCGTGCAGTTGGAACTGTTATATGGAGACATGCCGTTAACAGTTCAACGCACGCGCGAAGATTTTGCTACAGTGCTCGACGCCCATCTGCTCATGGACAAGATGCGCACTTATTTCAATGACATTCAAAACGAGACCATCGTTGCCAGAATACGAGAGATCAGAACAGCTGACCGCGCTGCGACAGAGATGCTGAATAGCTCAGGCGCGTTGATTTCGTACGAAGCAAATGAACAGCCCAGAGCAGGCAAACGTAACTTTATATGTATCAACGAAGGCATTTACAAGAGCTATGTTGACCAGCTATCTGATCAATTGACTGCCAGCGCTCCCACCGCCAAAGAAAACAAGGTGATTGGCCTTTCGAACAAGCATCGCTGCGTTGTGCTTTCTACCACCGATGTGCTGGCCAGCAAGGGTCTCAAGCCCTACCAGTTAGCCCAGCAGTCCTATACTCAGTATTCAGGTGATCGTCGCCAGTTGCACATTTTCCCGGCTGAAGTAAATGCCACTTGGTATGAACAGCGGTTGACTCGCCCTCCACTGCAACAAGCGCAACGCCTGCTTTCTCCGCGCCTGGTGGCTTTGCTGGAAGACCGTGATATGGTGCGCCGCTTTGTGTTGTCCTTGTTTTATGGCCTGGTGCGGGTTGAAGAATCCGAAACCGAAGGGCAAAACCAGTATGTGCTGCGGCTGGAGCGGACATCGCGGCGGGACATGAGTTCGGTCATCCGTCTGACGCCATCCTCACGGTCGCCCGATTTGTTGGACGCCATGACGGCTTTTGTCTACCCGCGAATTGATCAAGAGACTGGGCACAAGTTAATCTACGATGTGGGTTTGGGGGAAACCATCGGGGTGGAGCCAGAACGGGTTGATCAAACATTGCAACAGCGCAAAGAGTCTGTTGCCAGTGGGCGCGAAACAGCCATAGACGAGTTCGAGCGACGGATGGCGGGCTGGAGTGATTTGTTCAAACCCGAAGGCAAGGGATTTTTGATCTCTGCGTTGCGGCGTTTTGTGGCCGAAAATGAGCGCGAGATCAAGGATGGCAACGAAGTTGTACTGGAAGAACGGCTCAAGGTTCTGATGCAGAACAATAACGATTGCTATCACGATAAATCTTGCGCTGAACTGGAGTCAAAAATCAAAGAAGTATTGCGCGAATTCAAGGGTGATCGCATCAAGTCCGAAGGGACCCCCAGCATTGTAGCTCGAATGGAGAATTACATTCAAGAGAAAATAGAACCTATGCATCGCACCAAATTGATTAATCAACGACCAATTGACGAGCGCCCCAATCAACTGGTTCAAGACCTGTATTCAGTGATCCATCTGGTTCTGTGGGACGAGATTGAACGCCTGGAGCAGTTGGGCAAGTAACAAAACACTGGGGCAACAATCTGGCAAACTGTTGCCCCAACTTATGGCTTGATAGCATTGAGCAGGATGAGGTAAAAATATGCGCTGGCTCAAAAGTTCAGGGAGACACCATCTGCTATATTGTAGCCTGCTGATAGTGGTTGCCTTGGGATTGCTAGTTACTCCCATTTCTGCTCAACCCAACAACGAAGCAGTCAATCTAACCCTGTCCGCTGCGCCGAGCCGGCTTGTGGCAGGCGAAGAAACCCAAATTACCGTGGCCCTCACTGGCCAGGCCGGCCAGCCGTGCGTCAGCGCCCCCACACAGCCGGCCGATGTCGTATTGGTCATAGATGTTTCAGGCAGCATGAGCGAGAACGGAAAACTAGAGTCGGCCCAACAGGCTGCCTTGGCGTTTTTGAGCCAGATGGATTGGAAAACCGATCAAGCGGCAATTGTGGCCTTTTCAGATACAGCCTTTACGGCCCAGGAATTAACCCCAAATCGCGCAGCCGCTCAAACAGCCATTGCCAGTCTGACATCAATGGATATGACCGACCTCGCGGCGGGGTTGCGAGAAGGGACTCGGATTCTAAGTGGAGTGACGCATCGCCTGTCAGCGATAGCCGCTCTGGTATTGTTGTCTGATGGAAAAAGCGACCCTGCGACGGCAGAACAGGCTTCCAGGCAAGCCCAGGCGCAAGGGATCGTTGTTTATGCAGTTAGCCTGGGCGACGATGCAGACCGGCTGTTAATGCAGGCGATTGCATCGTCGCCGTCACATTATTACCATGCGCCGTCGGCGGCAGAGCTCAACGACATTTATCGCGCCATTCAAACCAGGATTGCTTCGACGGCAGCTTCTCAGGTTGTTGTGCACGCCCTGGTCAACAGCCAGGTGATTGAGCTGGTTCCGCAGGATTTTCCTTCTGCTGTTGTTGTGATGAATAATGTGATTACCTGGACAGTCGGGACGTTAACGCCTGGACAAACACAGGCGCTTACTCTGGACGTTAAAGCTATTCGATCTGGCGAGTACCCCGCCTTGAATGCAATTGGTGTGCAATACAATTGGTGCGGCGACCAACCCCACAGTTTCACTCAAACACCCGGACCAACATTGGTAGTTATTGAGCCAGCGACTCCGACTCCAGCGCCTACGCCAACCCCGACGCCCATTCCACCATGTGTCCAAACTCCTTTGGGAAATGATTGTGCTGCCAGCCTCTTTTGTGTGGGCGGCTTTGTTTGGCCCTGCTCGGCACTGGGGTTGCCGTGGTGGGTCTGTCTGTTGACCCTTGCGTTGCTCATGGCAGCATTAGCATTATGGCTGTGGCAGCGGCGCAAAGAGCAACAACGCCGGCTGTGGCAGCCGTCTCGGCCTGGAACAATTGTGCCGCCAGCACTAGATGCTGGATCGTGGCAACCATTACCTGAGCCTTCACTGCCTTCCTCATTGCCCGTTGTCGAAGCGCAAACAATCGCTCAACTGAAACCCACATTGGTGATTGGGCTGGGAGAGATGGGGCAGGATGCCATTGGCGCGCTACGGACGACATTGATAGAGGCTTTTGGAGAAACACCGTCTCAGGTGCGTTGGTTGACAATTCTCCCGGCGCAATTGTCAGCGTCGCCGGACGTCGCGATAATGTTCTTGCCGCTTAATCCAGAAGTGGCGCGCAAGGCTATTCAGCCTGATGTCTCCCCGGAAATCCAGACGCTGCTTTCGCCAGAAGCCAGAGCAGAACTTGAGACGTGGTTGCTTGACAATGCAATGACCCCTATGCCGCCACCGCGGTCATCTGAACGCATTATGGGGCGTTTGGCAGTGTTGGTTCACTATAGTGAGCTGAAAGACCGTTTGCAATCCGAATTAAAAGCCTTGGGCAGCGCCACGCCAACAATCTATTTGATTGGTTCACTGGCTGAGGGATATGCCAGTGGGGCGCTGCTTGATGTCGCTCAAATAGTTCGCCTGCAAGCGCAAAAACTTGATCTGTCCGACTATGCTTTTCATGGCTTGATGATGTTGCCTGACGCTCACAAGGGAATTGCCAGCTATTCTGGTGACCAAGATTATCTACAACAGGCGGCATTTGCCGCTTGGCGCGAAATGGATCGTTTCCAATCAGTGTTTGACCGCGCTTTTAAGCCTGGCGGACAAGCGCAGCGCAAGAGCAAATTGTTTGATCGCTGTTATCTGTTCAGCCCTAATCGTTCTGAAAGCTCTGACCTGACTGGACGTTCCACAACAGAAACTTTGTATCCCTCTACGGCAGATTTGATTATAGCCTTGGCCGATTCGGATTTTCGTCCAGCGTGGGAAACGACAGCGCAGGGCGTGGATGACCGCGCCAGCCGCCAGCAGCAACAAGATGGCAACACCATCTATAGCAGTCTGGGCAGTTTTACGTATGTTTTGCCGGTCGAAGATTTGGTCCAACTTGCCGCGTTGCGCCTGGCGCGAGAACTGGTTGCGACGCAACTAACCGGAGGGTTGCCTGATGCCCGGCGTGTGGCTATAGACCTGTTGGCTCAACCCCTATCATCTGACCCTGCGTCTGGAACAGCCCTGATGCAAGATGTGGTGCAGCGCGCTGACCTGCCTGTGGAACAAGCGCAAGAGCAAATGAGAAATATGGGCTCGGGGATGACGGCTTTGCTTTCGCCAATTTCTGACAATGAAGCGCAACAAAAGACCATCACGGTTTTACACGACTTGACCAGTGATTATGTTGTCCGGTCAGTCCGCACCAGCGCCGAATCCGGCGCAGAGGAATATGGAGCGGACACGCAGCGATTTGTGAATGAGATTGAGCAAGCCTGCAAGCAAAACGAGTTGCTGGATTCATATTTGCAAGCTTGCCTGGCAAAACAAGCAACCATCTTCCAACGCCTCGTGGGCGAACGTCTGTCAGATATATTGAATCCACCTGATAACAATGCAGGAAGCGGTTTGATGGCCGGCCGCGATCTCTTGCAAGCATTGGAGGCGATACTTGTGCACTATCGTCAGGCCATTGATGGAGTAGCCAAAGACATATCTCAGGAATCAAAAGATGCTCATCGCCAATTTGATACCCTCCGCGAGGCTCTTCAATCTGCCTCAAATAGCATTGTGCGCCGTCCGCGCCTGGATAGGCTGTTGCTGACAAGAATCCTTCCTGCCAGTGCTATAGTGATTGGATTGGGCTTGGCCACATTGGCTGCGCCGACGTTGTTGCTGCCTTTGGGTGGTGTTGCATTGCTGCTAACCGGAGGCAGTATTTGGAACGCCTGGCATACACTCCAGCGCACCCCATCGTTGGTTCAGCAACAAATAGAATACCGCCAGGCGGCGCAAAATGTATTGGCTTTGGAAGTTGAGTCGCGGCTTTACATCGCCTGGCAGCAGGTGGTAGATAACTGGCTGGAATTTGTGCAGTCAGCAATGGCGACGCTACACTCGTGGTATGCAGTTTGGAATTCACCTGATTTATCTAACGCATTCGCAGATCAAGAGTCGGCACTGCTGGAACGCTGCCAATCCCGCCGGGCCATTGCCGCCCGTTGTTACCTGGATGATGACCAAACGCGCGAAACTCTTTACGCACGCCATGTGGCGCCGGTGGCGGCCGTGGACAAGAGCAACCGTTTTGTTTGGTCGTGTAAGCTAGAAAATAACATTTTAGGATGCAAGTTAATTGTCACAAGTGTTCAACGGCAGGTTATAGAAACAGCTAATATTAATCAAATGCAGCAGGCCATTTTGGATATTGGCCGCGCGTATGCCAGCCCGTTGCGAACGCTGCAAGCTGCCGACGTGCTGGCTGAACTCTATTCGCCAGAGGGCTCTGCTCAAGCGTGCGGGGAAGGCTCTGCGCCTTGGATACACATGGCGGCCAATGAGCAGCCATCGAGCGAGTCGCATCGCTTTGTGGCTGTGGCAGGCAAAACACAGGCGAGTTATTTTGAGCAGGTGATTGCAGCACTGCGCCGGCCGGCTGCTGAGATTCATAGTGAACAACAAGCCGTCCTCGGCCATCCATATCGCTGCGTGACGATAGCTTCTCTTGATCTGCTGCTCAATCCAGGACTATTGTCTTGGAGTCAAGCGCAGCGCAGCTATGCGAGTTTGCCGCGCCGGCAGCGCGCCTTGCTGCACGTCTTTCAACCCGAGCGGGTTGCGGCTTGCTACGAGTCGCTGCTTGCCCGGGCCAGCCTGGCGCGGCGCATCTTTTCGCCGCAGACCGCGCTCTTGCTTGAAAACGAGCGGCGGGCGCGCGCTTTTTGGCAGGCTTTTGCTTATGGCTGGGTGCAAGAAGCGATTGTAGAGCGTGTTGGTGTGTCACCCTTGCGGCGAATAGTTATAGCCTTGCCCGATTATGAACCTGTCCCTTTAACAGAGCCGCGTGAGGAACCGCCCTCGCTCTTGCAAGCCGCACTGACTTTTGTGTCAGACGAATCTGAGCAAGCGGCAAAAATTACCGACATAGTATTGGCCTCGCTCAAGGTCACGGATGAGCAAACACGCCAGGGGCAGATAAACCGGCTGGAGAAAGCATTAGAGCGAGCCAAACAATTACTGCAAGAGCGCAATCGCATTACGTCGGAATTGGGCGCTGTCTTATATTTGATTATAGAGGATGCTTTGCGCAAGTTGGAAGGCGAGCCTGGACTGGTGGAGGAATAAATAGTATGACCCAAAATCAACCTTACATGCTGACGCTGGTAGGCCGGCGTTACCTTTTGGTGCAAGGGCTACAGAAAGGCACGATAACTTTTGTGTGGAAAGCGCTCGAGTTGGCGCCAGAGGATAAAATACCCTCAAGCGTCCAAGAGTTGGATTTGAATAGCGACTTGGTGCGCGAGGCACGCAAAGCGAAAGCCAATGAATTGCGTAAAGGCTATCCCTTCTTGCAGACAGTCGAGTTGTCCCAGGAATTGACGCAGACCGGCCCAAGGCGTTGGGTAGCCATAAAAATTCCGCGCCTGGGTCAAGAAGCAGCAATGCGCTCTGAAGCTAAGATATTGGAGCGTTTATCTAAAATTACACTGGCCCCCAGAGTGCGGGTTGTCAATACAATAGCCGATTTGACCGATAATGAAAAAGCGCATCCCCCCCTCCCGGTTCCTGTCCTGATTTTAGAATGGGCACCGGGGGATGATTTCAACGCTATTCCTGCTTTTAAGGAAGACGAGGGACTGTCACTGGCGGCGCAACTGGCCAAGTTTACCCAGGCCGTTCTTGACAAAGGCATTATTTTGACTGATACCCTCAAGCCAGGCAGCATGAAATATGATACTGCAAGTCGTGGCCTGGTTTTGTTTGATTTGAACACTGTAAGCGACATACGCGACGATATGCGCGGGAAAACGATTCCCCTGCTAGGCGATATTTTTTATCAATTGTTCACCAGGTCTCTAATCGGTGTGGCGGGTCATGACTTTAACGTGTCTGGCGCACAGATTGATTCAGATGCAAAAGAGTGGCTCAAGCTATCTTTGGGTACCCGCAATCTGGTGACCGATTTGCTGCTCAAGAGAATCCCAGGCGACAATCCCAAAGAGATCATTTCCACTTTGGTTAGATGGATTGAAGCTCAACAGCAGCGCGGTGATTCAAAGCCAGATCAATTGTTGGCGAGCGCTCGTTCGGCCGATAAACCCTTTGACATTCTCAATGACTATGATTTGGCCGTCCGAGGTGACAAAACCAAAATGACGCAAGACGACGAGCAGCGATACCTGTGCGCGCTGTACGATATGCTGCGAGGACTGCCGCCGGCAGACCACGATGTAGCCTGGTCCCTGTTGAATTGGGCGCGGCGGTGCTTTCCTCAAGATCCGATAATCCGCTGGAACTGGTTAGCGCGGCAGGCGACTCAAAAAGAACCCGCGCTGTGGGAAAAATTGATGCCAGTGTTAGAGAAAGCCGGCAACCTGGACCAAGCTTTGCCATTGCTCGAATCGCTGGCGTCTTCAAGCCGCCCGACGCTCCAGGCTATGAAAACAGAAGCCAGCTTATGGCAAGAGTTGGTTGCCTGCGAGGCGGCGCCAACGTCAGAAAAAGCAACCTCGGTTGGCACGAGATTAACCGAGTTGCAGAACCTTTGGCTGGCAAACAAGTATAACACTGACTATGGCGACGCATGGCTTGACTCTTTGCAACCACGTGTTGAAGCTTGCCGTAACAAAGCGCAGGCTATCTCTGACGCTCGCAAGGCGGTTCAAAGCCAAGGGTTACCAACCGTCGAGAGCTTGCAAGAATGGCAAGCTGTCCAACCACACCCAGAACTGCCGCTGCTAATCCAGACGCGGCAAGCAATTCAAGACAGTGACATGGTTGCAGCCCAGAATGCATTGGATGGTTTGGGGAAAGAATTAAAAGATTCCCTCTCTATCCGTGTTCGGGATGCGCTGTCTGTGGCTGTTAGTAAAAAGGTTGGCGAGGCGCGGCAAGCCATTGAGCAGTCGCTGTCTGGCGGCTCAATCCCTGATATTGCTGCTCTTGAAGAATGGCAAGCTGTTCAAGAAAATGCTGATCTGAAAGGCTTGGCTCAGGCCGCCAGACTGTTGCGAGAAAGCAAATTGAGCGAGTGCATAGATGCATTGTTTGCACCGGAATTTCCCTCCATTGTACCTGATGATTTGATGAACAAAGTTTGGAAATCACTACAGCAGGCAGTGGTCAAGCGCGCCAACGAGCACAGCCGCAAGTTAGTAGACGCAACCCAAGACAATTGGGGGGAAGCACGGGCAATTTTGGAGAAACTGGACGAGTATGACCAGGCGACGCCAGAAACAAGGGCCATTTTGTTATTATTGGGCAAGTTTGACGCAGTTAAACAGCGCATTGCCGATGCCCAATCCTCAGAAGCGCTTCGTATAGCGCACCGGGAAACTCCTCAAGAACTGGGCACGTTAGATGTCTCGCCGGACAAGTTGATCCAATTGAGCAGTTGGGCCAAAGGCGTTTTTGAGCGATTGTTAAAAGGTGAACTTGGCCAGGCTTCGGAATCCAAACGCCGCGAAGCTGAAAAATGGCTGGATGACCCATCGGTGGGAATTGAAAATGCGCTGGCAGGAGCAGCGGCGGCGTTGGCTGAGGCTGTGCGATTAAACCCAGCTGACGCCCTGGCGTTGCAATGGCTGGAATCACTGCGCGCCTTTCAACGAGGGCGTTATGCGTTATTGAACAGCCCGATATCTTGGGAAACCGCCGAAAGTGCTTTTCGGGTTGTGGGTTGGAACAAGCTGGTGGAACTTGGGCGCCCATACGCAGAAATTAGCCGCGCCGGTGCCACGTTGCAGCGGTTAAGCAGGGCAATGAGTATAGAAGGTCAGATTCAGGCGATTGAGCTTTGTGGGCAAATCGAAATTGACTGCACAAATTTAGATAGCCGACCGCTGATTATGTGGGGCGATACTAGACTGGGCAAGTGGGCGCAAAGGCTGCCCAACCGTGCCCGATGGGTTCGCAGGCAAGTTTACAAGGCTCTGAGTTCCGGGTTGACGGACTGGCTCAAATCATTGACGACGCCTGACGCGATCATGAGGCAGCAAGAAATCTTTTCCTGCTGGCACAGTCTTTTGCCGCAGAGTGAGAAGGACCAAGAAACTGGAGCAATCTCTGAGCAATCTGATTCATCTGTTTGGGCAGCGCCGCAGGTATCCGAGGAAACGAAAGAAGGGTATAACCGCGCCTTGGCGGAATGGGGCGCGCGCCTGGAAACGGCGTTCAACTATGCGTTGGCGCAGGCACACCTGGCCCGCGCTAATCGCTATCGTGAAGAGGAACAACCTGGCCTTGCCCAGATTGAGCGGGAGCGCGTCCAAGAGGATCTAAAAACCGCTCGCTCCGGCTATGACGGGACTGGCCCTGATAACCAGCCGATATTCGCACGGGTGGCAGAAGAGCTGCGCAAACAACGACAGCAAGTCTGGGCCGGTGTATATGACAATGTGGCGCAGCGGTCTTCTGTGGCGGACGCATTACGAGTGGTTCAAAATTATTACTATTTGGATAAATTCAGCACCCAGTTGCCTGAAACACTGCAGCTAGCCATTCCAGAAGACGCGTTCCAAACATTAATAGCGCCTGCCGAGAACAGATCAGAAGAGAACAAGAAACAATGGGCCAAGTCTATGGCTGTTGTCCGATTGCAAGCGGGCGTTGAACAACTATGCGCCTGGAGCAACGTGGCCGAACTGGTCAGGCAAAAGAAATACAAGGAAGCACTTGACCTGGCAGAATTGACCCAAGCAATAAAGCCGAGCGATCAAGAACGAAAACCCCTACAGGATGCCATCGCTGAACAAGGGAGTGCGTATGGCAAGTCCCTCTATGACACATGGAAAAGACTAAAAAGAAAACAAGATGTGTGGGATGCAATCGCCAATCCCTCTAGAGAATTGCAAGATTTAGACCAATATACGGGCCGCGACGGACAGTCTGACCTGAAAGCATCAGCGCAGCAGGCCAGTGAGGCCCTGCAACACAATCAACCAGACGAGTTTGCAGCGGCGTTTGCTGCCGCGCCAGTGGCGCAATGGCGTGAGTTGAGCATACAGGTCAAACGCCAGCAAGACCGGCAACAGTTGATTAAAGTTGGGCGGGCAGGGGCGCTGGTTTTGTTGCTGATAGCAAGTGTTGTAGCAATCTATCAGTTCGTGCCTCCTGTGCGTGGATGGGTGTCATCAATCCCACGGTGGTTCACACCGATGCCTGCGGCGACAGTCACCGTAGAACCCGTTCCGCCGGGTACTCCGCCAACAGGCCGGCTTGCAGTGAGCAAGCCCGAGCCGCGGCAGGGCGGGTTGGAAATCCGGCAGTTGGTCACTATCACAAACACGGGACTGGTCAGTGGAACATTTACGGTGGTGCTTGTTGATGCTGCGGATGTAGTGACACAGTGGTTCAATGCCAATGGCAATCTTGTTTCACCACTCATTGTAACGCTTATGCCTGGCAAAAGCATCAGCTATACCCTGTTGCTCCAACGCAGTTCACCTCTCAAACCTGAGAAGGTGACCATGGAGTTAAAAGTGGCAGGGCAAGAAAAACCTGTGGATGTTTATCCATTGACCTTGCCCAGACTGCAAGTCACTTTTGCAATGTCACAAACAGAGTGGATTCAGCAACCAAATGTAGCTGCCTTTGGCCAGTTTACGCCTTCGCTTGGCGGCCCATTTTGTGTGGCGTGTTACGACGCCACAGGAGAGAGGCGGGGAGAACCGGCGCAAGAAGATGGCATTGCTGATCAAGCCATACCATTCACTTGCTCTTTGGCAAGCGGATATGTGGGCCAATGGTATGTGGCTGTTTTTCCCAAGCCGGAACAACCTGAAGGATGGAGACCGCCCAATACACGAGAAGACAGTTTTCCAAACGAGACAGCTTTTACAGTCGAGCCGCCGCAGTATGGAATCAAGTATTTTTCTAAATAGTCAGTTTAATCCAGACAGCCTAAATAAAACGATGAAACTGCTCAAGCCGGAAAACCTTTTCACTGCTGGTGCTGTATACACACTTTATAATTCCGGCAATGTTCAAGATAGCTTTACCATGACCGTCATTGTAACGGACCCTGCAAACCAAACTGTAAATAAGGCCCAATCATTTGTGTGGGTTGTCACTGGCACAATAACATCTACACCCTCGTTAACCAACACGCGGATAACCTCGGGTACATTATTACAACCCATTACATTGAATTTGAAACCTTGCAAAAACGCCAACTCAGACGTATGCCAATTCGTCCATTTAGTTATTGTGACTTCTAACAGTAAAAATGTTACAGACTCCCCCGCCAAGCTAACACTGAAATTTGTGCCACATAGCCGCAAGAGTGAGCCAATAGAGTTAGTCGTCACGATTGACTCAGGAAGTGGCCTCCCCAGGCTGGATAAATAGTTGGCTGAGGTGAGTGTGAGGAGAGCAATATGCCAGAAAACGCAGATATACAACAAGCGCGTATTGACGCCCGCCAAGCCTTTCGCAGTGGCGACTATGCCGCCGCGCGCCGCCTTTTCCGTGTGATTCGAGAGGAAGCACCGTCGGATTCCCCCGAATGGGAGCAGGCCGAGCTTTACCTGCGCCACCTGGGCGATTCGGATAACGATCCCGCTTTTGACTTGTTGCGGCAGATTCAGCAGCCTCAAGAGGCCACGGCGTTGCTAAACCTCGTTCAGCAAGCAATTGCCCAAGGCTTGCAATTTGACCTGGACGAGCGCAATCTAGCGGACAGGCTGGACGATCTGAAAAAAGACCAGGAATACGCGGCCGACCAGCGCGCCCAAGGGCTGTTGGCCCAGGCCGGGCGAGAACCCGATTTGCAAAAGGCTATTGCAATTTGCCAGGACGCGCTCGCCATCAAGTGGCTCGGCGCCCCAATGCTCAGCGAAGCGCAAAAACTCGGCCGCCTGCTGGAGTGTTGGGCCGAGGCCGCCAATTTGCGCTCGCAGGCACATCACTTGTTGGAACAGCCAGAAATGACAGAGGAGGCGTATGCCAACGCCGAACAACTGGCTCAGCAGGCCCAAAAACTGGCTAAAGAAGATGACCCCAATCTTGCAAAATGGCTTCAAGAGGATGCCACTGCATCGCTCAGAGAAGATATTGCCAGGTTGGTCGAAGAAACAGAACAACAGCGTAAAACCCTCCAGAGCCTGCAACAAATGCTCAAGGAGGCCACAGACAATTTGGCTAAATCGCCAGCCAGTTCCAAAGCCAGCTATGCAAGCGCCAAAAGCGAGGCGGAACGATTGAAACTATCCGTTCTGGCCAGTGAAGCTGAACAAGGACTGCGACTGGCAGAAGAGGCGTTTCAGGCCAATCTTGCCAAGGCCCAAGAGTTAGTGAAAAAAGGCAAAACAGCCCAAGAGCAAGGCGACCTGCCCCGCGCGCAAGAATTGTTCCAGCAAGCGTTTGATTTGGCCGGGGCAGCCACAAACGCGGAGCAGTGGTTAGGGCAAGTTAACCGAATAATAGACGCGCAGACGCGGATCAGAGAACTGCGCCAGCAAGCCGACGATGAACAAAAAGGGCACAATTATGCCAGGGCTATTGCGCGCCTGGAGGAAGCGCGCAGCCTGGCGCAAGAAGCAGATCCAACGCTGCTCCCAGAACTGGAAGCACCGATTAAACAGCTTCAAGACCAACAGTCCGAAGCGCAGGAAATCCTGACGACCATCAAGCTACAGTCTTTGCCATACGCCACTCCCCAGGAATTTATGGAACAGAGGGGCAAACTGGAAAGCGAAATCCCTCGCGAGGGGCTGGAGGCAATGGACCAACTTTTCCGGGGGCAGTCGGCCGGCAAACTGCGCCTGTACCTGGACCAAGCCTGGAAAAGCGTGGAGGTCGGCGACCTGAACGCGGCTTGCGGCGTAATGGAAGAAGCGCAAAAGCAGTGGGATGACTATTTGAAAATAGAGCGCACCAAAACGGGGGACATTCCCGCTTTGCACAACCGCCTGCAAATTCTCCGGACGCAACTGGAAGATGTGCGCGCCGCGCGCGACGCTTACAAGCGGCTCAAGTCAATTGCCCCGGCAGACCGGGCTTTGCAAAAGGACAATTATAAAGATGCGCTGGCAGGCTATCGAGAGGCGCTACATGAATTTGGCGCGCTGGACGAAAGTGCCCGTTACATTCTGGGCGACCGGCGTGACCGGCCCGGCGACGGCGCTATTGTGGGTGTGCTGCGGCGCGTGCGCCACGACTTTGCCGCCGCGGCGCGCCGTTACGCTCGACAGCAAGAAGAATCCCTGGCCCAATGGCGCGATCAGGCGCAGGCTGCTCTCAGGCTGGGCACTCCCAAGAGCCTTCAAGAGGCTCAAAAGATTGTAGCGCGCGCGCTGCCGCTGGCAAAATCGCTGCGTGATTATAAGGAAAAGCACGACGAGTTTGTGTCAGAAGGCCAACGCGCCAGTTGGACCAGCCCTGATTGGGTAGAGCCTTTTGAGACGCTAAGTGGAAAGGTCGAGCAGGCGCTCAAGTTGCACTATTGGCTTGATTTGGGCGAGCAAAAATTGAACCAGGGCGACCACGTTGGGGCCGAGGTTGCTTTTAAAGAGGCGCAGAATATTGATACAGTTTCGGTCACAGCGGCCAGCGGCCTGGAGCGCGTCAGGCAATTCAAAACTTTGCGCGGGCAATTGGAACTGGCGGAATCCGAAAGTGACATTGCGGAACAAGATCGGCTGGTTCGGGCGATTTTGGACTTGCTGCCATTGAGCTCCTGGGCAGTGGTCTATAAGCAAGAGCATGACCTGGACAGCAAGATCAAAGCCCGCGCCCAAATTCAGCGCAACCTGGACAATGCCCAGAAACTGGTGAACCGCGGCAAATTTGATCAAGCCAGACCCCTGGTGGAAAGTGTTTTGGCCCAACTGCCAGATGATGCTCAGGCAATCCGCTTGAAGCAAGCGATTGACGAAGGCGAAGAGGGAACGCAACGCTTGCGCGCGCTGCGCCAGCAGGCAAAAGAGGCATTTGGGCGGGGTGATTTTTCAGAAGCAGCGTTGAGAGCTGAAGAAGTGCTGCACGACCGCCGCGATGACAGCGAGATGAAAGACCTGGCGGAAAGAGCAGAGCGGGCGCGCGACCTGGAGGAGCAAGTTGCAATTTTTGTAGCGAGCAAAGCTTACGACAAAGCCAAAAACTTGCTGCGCCAGATCAGCGATATGGAAGGCGTAGAATCCGCCTCGGCCCGCCACCAACGCTGGCTGATTGAAATTGACGAGCAGTTGGCTGAAAAAGCTGATCTGGACGAATTGATGGAGCAAATGTGCCAGGCGCGCAAGGATGGCGACTGGGCCGAGGCCGCTAAATTCGCTTACCAGGTCTTGTCGCTGAAAAAAGGCTACGTAGACGCCATCAGCGTCGCCGCTGAAGCCAAACGCCAATTGCTCAGTCATGTCCGAGCCGCCATTCAGAGCCGGAAGCCCGAACAGTTGGTGGAGGCCACGCCCAAGCTAAAAGTGTTGGAGCAATATTACTCAAGCGATACAACTATTCCATTATTGCGCAAGGATTTGGACCGCATCAGGCGATTGGCGGCGGCCCAGCGGACGCTGGCCCAACCGATCTTGGGTGATGACCCCTTGAACAACCTCGTGCAGGAATTGGAGCAACTGTGCAAGGATTGGGATGATCCACAGGCCCAGGCAACTTTTAACGAGGCCAGCTATCGCCACCTGATTCGCCGGGCCGAGCAGTTGGAAAGAGCAGCCGACCTGCCCCGCGCTATCCAGGCTTTGACTAATGCCCTTGGCATTGACTTGGAGCGCGAAGCAGAGGGTAAAACCAAGCCCAAAACTGAATTGGAAAAAGATCGCCAGCGGCTCAGGCTACAGTTGGCCCAAGCTGAATCTGACCGCTTGTTATTGCAGGGGGAATTAAACAAGGCCAAAGATGCGCTGCTAGGCTTTGAGGCAATCCCAACCGCGCAAGAGCGAATCGCCCGAATCACTCGTTTTGACGAAACAATGCGAACTGTCAGGGGGTTGCTGGCCAAAGGCCACGACTTTATTAAAGATGCCCTTAAAAAACTGGACGAGTTGGGCGGAGAACTGGCTGACTTTGAGCCAGCCAAAAAGACGCGCCAGAATGCTATCAATGACCTGCTGGCGCGGGCCCAGGCGGCTGAAAAATCCAACCTGTGGGAGGCCCAACAACTCTATGAATTATTTGAAGACATCGCGCCAGGCGAGACGTCCCGCTCAAACCTGAGCCAGGTAAAGAGCAAATTGAATCAGGAAATTCAGGACTTGTCAGGCAAAATCAGAAATGCCATCGAAGAAAAGGACCAACTGGCAAATCTGACCGAGAAACAATGCCAGGACTTGCGCGAAGAGATTATGCGAGTCTACAAGATCGAGAAAAATTTCAATGCGACCATACGCAACGCGCGAGATGCTTTGCAAGATTATGAGCAGCGCATTAAGCAGATGTCGCCGCATTTGATCAAGGCCGAGGGTTTGTTAATCGAAGCCTACCGCAACAAGAACAAGTACGCCGAGGCCGACACAGCGATCCATGCAGCGTGCGCGGGCGACTTGGCTATCTTTGCCACCCGCGACGAGCTGCGCCGCTTGCGCACCAGGCACGAGGATCAGAAGGAACTCCACGACAAGATAGAGCGCAGAGCGCAAGAATACAGGGATAGTCTGGAAAAAGCCCGCCAGGTCATTCCATCCTTGAACAGCAATGACCCGACTCGCGTTCAGGCTGTCCTGACCGAAGCGCAAGACCTTGTTGCGCAGGCGCTCAAGGCCAGCGACGAAATCATGGAATGGGACCCGGATGATTTGTATGGGCAGCGCAAATGGAGCGACAAAAATAAACCCGATCCATGGAAAGAAGAACGCAAGCAACTGGTGGCTTGCAAAGACAGTGTTACTACGATTGGGCAGGCTTTGCTAGACGGTCTTGCTGATTGGCGCGACGCGCAGCAAAGCAAAACACTGGCTGAACAAGCCAGCCAGCCGCCGCTGACCGACGACGAGCGTTACAAACAGGCCATCCGGTGCTGGGAAAACACGGCCGCACTTTGCCAACAAGCTTTGGGCAAATTGTCCCCGGCGTTTTCCACAGCGTCGCTGCTACCTCGCGCCGATGCTCTCAAAAAAGACGCGGAAGGCGTGCAGAAAAAAATCAAAGACCTGTCAGCACATAGCCAAGAAATGGCCGGGCATTTCCGGGGCGAATTGGATAAACTGATTTTGGTTGAAAATGGTGAACCGATAGGTGCCTATGCAGCAGCGCAAAAGGCGGAAAATCCACTCGATCCAGCCAATTCACCCAAAACGTGCGCTCAATGGCGCATGGTCCTGGGCAGCTACGCGGCGGTGCTGGAAATCAATCCCGACTATGAACTGGCCAAGAAAGGGCGTGAGCGCTGCCAGAAACAGGTTGATGCTCTTTGCAGGCCAACGCCCTGGTGGGTGTATGCGCTGGGCGCATTGGGGGTGGTAATGGTGGGGTTCCTTGCCTGGTTCTTTGGCTTGGGGCCGGGCGCTGCTCCCGCGCCGACGACACCAACCATCACACCAACTCGGATGATCATTTCGCCAACATCCTCGCCGCTGCCAATTATCTTGACTTCTACACCCAGCCCAACCGCCGGTCCATCGCGCACACCCGCCCCTACCCAGACGCCGCGCCCGACGCAGCCGCCGCGCGTATGCCACATTTTTGACGCTGGCAGCGCGTGGGCGCGCAGAGAGCCAAATACCAGCACAACGGGCGAGCTTTTGAAACGCAGCACCGAGTTAATCGTTATTGATTTTATAGATCAGCCCGATGGCAAGTGGTACAAAATCGAAAAGCCACTCAATGGCTGGTGGGTGCGCGCCATTGAGGTCACTTGTCCTGACAATCCATAGGAGCATACCCATGTCACGTATTGCAGTTTTTTCAGATATTCACGGCAACCTGGCAGCCATGGAGGCTGTGCTGCAAGAGCTGGAGCAGCGCAAAATAGATACATGCTGGTACCTGGGCGATTTGGTCGTGTATGGACCACAGCCCAGCGAGTGTATTGACAAATTTATCCAGGTTGGCCAGAGATGGCCGTGCGTGACGGTGCGCGGCAACAATGACAATGCCATCATCAAAGAATTGCTGGCTCAAAAAGACTCGAGCGTACAGCCTGGCAGCGATTGGCGGGTCAGGGCCGGTATAGAGGACACACAAAACCCACAGGCGAACGAGCGCCGCAAGTACATTATCGCCACTGAGTTGAGCCACGCCTGGACCATCGCGCAGTTGACGCCACAGCAGCAAGAATGGTTGATCAAAATGCCTTCGGGAGAGCAGCGCCCAATGGACCACGTCCTGCTGGTTCACGCCGGTCCGTGCGAATCCATTGGCGAAGAAGGCAATTACTTGCACGAAGCGCCCGACGCCGAAGAAGCCTGGTTGAGCTTGCGGGAACAAGATACCTTGTGTTTCTTTGGTCACACGCATTGCAACGTGGTCTTTCGCAAGGCGCATCCCTCGCGTTTGTACGATAATACGGAAAAATTGGCGCGCCCCGCGCAGCCCGTGCCTGTGGATGGGCGTCCATTGCTGGTTAACCCTGGCAGTGTGGGGCAGCCCCGCGACGGCCTCTCCACAGCCAGTTATGCCATCTATGACACCGAGTCGCAGCAAATCGAATTTTACCGGGTCAAGTACGACCTTACCTGGACCATCAATGCGCTACATAACATTCGTGACAGCTTAGCAAAGACTATTTTGGAATTGAATGGTCGCTCCAGCGAAAAAAACAAACCTTACGAAAGTGGAGATGCTGCTATGACTATAGGATTGTTGAGCAAGCGATTGCAGGAGGCCCGCTAATGTCCCCACGACCTACAAAACCTGAACGCGCCCCATCTTTACGGGGGCGCAAATTCGCTCCCCCCGGCGCTTCGGCTGGCCCTAACGTGCCTGTGATTGTGGTTGCGGTTGCTGCCGTCGTGGTAGTGGGCACAATTGTCGGCTTGCTGCTATTCTATCCCCGACCAAGCGCCTCGCCCGAACTCACTCCATCGCCCACGCTTGCCACAGCCGCGCCCACCGAGCCATTGCCCGGCGCAACGTCCACCAGCGTGTCACCTGTCGCGCCGGCGACGGACACAGCCTTGCCGCCTACGCTTACCCCACGGCCAACGACTACCGCTACGCCCATTCCTGAAATTTGCCAGGCGCAACAAGCCATGTGGGTCCGCGCCCAACCCACCGAAGAAAGCACCGGCATCGCTCAATTGTCTGCCGGTGACAAGATTGGCGTCATTGGACAAACACAAGATAGCCAGGGCGAATTGTGGTATTTGCTGGCGGGTTATGCGGGCCCGGCCTATGTCCAGGCTGAACAAGTGCAGTGCCCGGCGCCTTGAGCGGAGATGTTTATGAAAGTTCAACAGTTTTACAAGCTGGGTCTGATTTGCATGGCGGCAATTCTCGGATTGCTTTGTGCAGGAGGCATCACCCGTGCCATGGCACAAAGTTATACCCGCCAGCGTTACGTGATGCTGGTGATTGACCAGAGTTTCAGCATGCTCAATGCGGAGCAGAGCAAAACGCCCGCTCAACTTGTGGGCCAGTTTGTGCAGCATGCCCATGTGGATTGCCCCAATTGCTGGTTAGGGATGATGGTGTTTGGCGATCAGGTCACCCAGTCGGTTGAAATTCAACCCCTGGAGATGTGGGACAAGATGGACATGGAACGCCTCGGCGCTTCCAAGGAAAAACTTGGCTATGGCACAAATTATGTCGAGGCAATTCGCCGGGCGGCTAAAGAACTGGAAAATATCCAGAAGGAAGGTATTGAACGGCGAATCGTGTTATTGACGGATACGAAATTTGACAAGGTTAATTACCCTAACCAGCCGGAAGAGTTGAAAATGGCGGTGGCCTCCTTAGTCGACCAGGAAATTCAACTGGTAGTGATAGACAACGATTTCAGCAACGGGGAAAAGATGTGGTGGGCCGAGATTAATCAGACCGGGGGCTGGTATTCCAGAGGCGGCAGTGTTGACCCATCCGGCTACATCTCGCGGACATTGCGCTGGGCTATTGGCAAAGAACCTGACCCTATTTCAATCAATCAGCGCAAGATTACACGGACTTTTGCTGTTGAGCCGTACCAGGAACAAGCGGTATGGGGGTTAGTCTACTCTGGCACAATAATCCCAATTTTCGTGTCGCCAGAAGGAAAAGAAATAACTGCTAAACAAAGCCGGCAAGGTGATTTTGTTAATTTGGTTGTTGATAGCCCCACTGAAGGGAAATGGACCGTGTATATCACTGGCACCGGTGTTTTTAGATTGGATCTCGTTGAGCAGACGCCGCGCCGCTTCGAGTTAGCCTTGCGGGATGGACGCCAAAGCCAGCAAATGCTGCCCACAGGCGCGCCGGTCACTATTGAGTTGGTTCTGCGCGACGTTAGGGACAAGAATTTTCTAGTTGACGAAGCCTTTCCTGTTATGGCTCAACTTGCTGATGAGCGCGGCGTAGGCCAGGGTCCGGTGCAAGTTTCATTTGATAAACAGTGCAAATGTTACCATGTTACACGACAAAACGTAACCGGCTTGAATGGAGAATATTGGATTCAAGCCTGGGTGGACAAGTCCGCTTCGCCCCGGCTAGAGATGCCAATTTCGCTCACCACCCCGGCGCGCGTGGTGTGGGGGCCGGTGCCGCAGTTTGCTGACAGTCCAAAAGTAAACGAGCCTGATATCAAGATCAATCAGGCGTTCTCGGTGGCGGTCCGGTTGGTTGACCTCCAGGCGATTGACGATCCTCAAGTCGATTTGGAACTGGATGGAGCGAACAACTTTCAATTTATCACCCGGATGGTGTGTGATAAAGACAAGAATCTGTGCTATACCCAAATTCCTTCCCAAACATTAACTTTTCCGGGAATGTACACGCCGACGGCAGTTTTGTACGGTGGATATACCCAGCAGCAAGTTCGATATGAGCGCAGCGCTAGCCCCGCCGCCAGGATTGTGGTTCGGGATTTGAATTTGCCGGAATGGACTATGGCGCATCTCTGGCAGGTTGGGGTTGCGGCCGCCTTGTGTATCCTGGTTGTTTTGGCTTTGGCGCTGATATTCAATCTAGTCATAAATGTGCGCCGAACATTCTTTGCAGCTTGGCAACGCGACCCTGGCAAGCAGCGTGAAATTTACAATAGCGTCCGCAAAGAAGTGCATCGCAGGAGAATATCATCATGAATTTGTATAGCAAGATTGAAAAGTATTGGGATGATATCGCCTGGAAACAAAGCTGGAAAGAGCAGATCAAGGCTGCTGTGGCGCATCGAGAGCTGGAAGACGCACTGGTGCAGGATTTGCGCGACGCGTTACGAGACGCTATGCTTGCTCCTAAAGAGTGCGCCGAGTGGTTAGCCTATTGGGCCGCCCGGCGGCCTGGGCTGGCCGCTGACCGCTTGCTGGTTGATCTGTATACGTTGCTGCCAGTGTGTAATCCCAAGCCAATAGGCGAGGATGAGAGAATAGACACAAGCCGCGTCAAAATATTGCTAGAGACATTAGCGAATGATAAATCTTTAAAAGAAAGTAGCGATAAGCGTGACGAGGGCTTTGCCAAATTGTGTGGAGCTATGGTCTGTGTTTTGGGGTGCTGTGCATCTCAGCCACAAGATCAAGCAAACGAGGACAAGGCGCTATTTGAAGCCATCAAAACGGTTAAAGAGACAGCGTATAGCCTGGCGCATACGTATACCGGCATTGCCGGGGCAGACGAACTGCACGCTTTTTACATCCGCGCCTATGAATTTCTGGACAAGCTGCAAAATGCTCGACGCCGCAAATCCAGAGATGTGTTTGTCCTGACGCGCCAGCCGGTTGCCGCCCGAATCAAGCCTCTGGAAGCCGCGCAACGCTGGCTGGATCGCTTTGCGGTTGATGCCGCCCGTAAAGATATCGCCCAACTGTCGGTGGCCTTGTTTTGGTTTTATGTGCAAAAGGCTAAAAAAGCCCTGGAGCAAGGCTGGAAAGGCACTGTTATTGAGCACCAGTTATGCACTCGGCTGACCCGTGAAGCTGAAAAAGCATGCAAGGATCTGTCGCGCAAATTTGAACCGGTGGTGTGGCTGGATGTAGGCTCCAATGGCAGACTTGTTTATCACGTTGCTAACTGGGGCGGCAGGCGTGAGCCGGCTTGCTCTATACAGATTTCCAATACGCCAGAGACACACCATAGCCAACCATCGCCACTTGATAAAAATCTAGTGCTTGAACCGTTTGGTAAATACCCGGACGATGCAGATGAATACCCGAACGAATTGGGGCCCAATTTCTTGCGAGGCGGTAAAAATTTAATCGAGATCAACTTGTGTGACGATGATCAACACAACTCGGCGCAAAAAGAATACACGCTTTATGTTCCTCCCCGAAAACGGCCGGCCGGACCAAAGTATCAAGAATTAGTTCGTCAGCATAAAGATGCCCCTAGATTTCGAGAGTGGCTTGCCAGGCCCCCCGAGGGCCAGTTATATGAGTGGGAAAGCAAAGTAATCCAAAACCTGCAAGCCGATGAGGGGAGGGCCAAGGTGGTTTATGGCATGCCGCGCGTGGGCAAGACGACCGGCTTGGATTATATCCGGGAAAACCTTGTCAATGGGGGCTGGATACCGATTTATGTGAACCTGGAAATGCTGCTGCCAGGCGATGAAGATATCCAGTTTCTCTCTGTCTTGGAGATGCCCGACATTGCTGGTCAGGTAGGAGATATGCTTAAACGCCAGATACGTGATACGATTACCAGACTGCATCTTCTTGTGCGGTTGTGCAAGAATATTCTGGATGAAATTGAAAACGTCCTCGAAAAACTGGGAGTACAACGCGACGCGGGTTGGGACAATCAGCTAATTGGGGTGATTGATCCGGCGGTGGCCAAACGGCTTCTGACCGATTATTTTGACAATCGTCTTTGCCCCATCTTGGCTGCCCGCTCGGCAAAACTGGTCATCCTGGTAGACGAGTGGTCCGTGCTGTGGAAGCTGCAACCAGAGATGGCAAGACAAGTCGAAGACCTGTTGGGCGTGATGGCGCGGCTTGACCCTTCGGTGCGTTTTGTTTACTGCGCCACTGGCATCGTGGATCGCAGCCTGACGGTCAAGTATCCGTTGATGGCCGAGATGTCTTTTGCGCCGATAGCCGCGACCCCTTTGATGAAAGAGGAGCAAGTCAAAAAGGCGCTGACGGATTGGCTAAAACCTGAGCGGCCTGAGGACACCCGCCCCGATTTTTGTTATGATGACCTGGCCGTTCAATTGATAACACACTATACCGGCGGGCATCCCTTGTTGCTCCAGGTATTTGCCCAGCATTTGATTGAATCGCTGAATGAAGGAAGTTTAGCCTTGCCCATCTCGTGGCAAGATGTCGAGCAAATGTGGAAGCCGCTGCTGTCCAAATCGGTTGAGGCGCAATCTGAACAAGACCAGGCTTTTGCCCGCTTTCGCATGGATATGTACGGCGCGCTGGAAACCATCTGGCTGGGAATTTCTGAAAAGGGAATTGAGGACCGCGAAAAATTACGGCGAGTGCTGGAAGGCGAAAGCTGGGCCTATTTGCAGCAAATGCTAGATTGCGGCCTGGTGCGGCCGGACAGGCGGCAGCGGCCCGTCTTGGGCATTGCGGCCCTTGAGCCGTGGTACAGGCAGTGGCTTGCTGAACAAAAACCAGCGTAACAACAAGACAGCACAACATTACGGAAAAAGCGCCATGTCTAACAACTCATCTAACCGGCAAGCAGTGATTTCAAGTGTCTTTTGGAGCCTCTTGACGCTTATTGTTGGAGGCATTGCAATTAATCTAGCCTCGTCTCTACTTGAAAACTTGCTCAAAGAACAATTGGTTAATAATTATTACCCTCTTGTTTACGGCTTGCTTTTTTTAGTAGCGATTGCGATAGGCGTCCAATCATTCTCAGCCAGTCCACCGGTAAAATCAGAGGAATCAACCCGTAAAATTCTCCTGCCGGAAAATATTTTCGGGGTTTATTGTCCTACCATAGATATAGAGAAATATCAAATTGATAACAAATCTTGCCAAACGTTCACACTTCCCTTTCTTGAAGGAATAGATAATAGCATCTTGAGCAATTTTACTGAGAGCAATCCTTCATTATCCGCCAGTCACCTTATAATGGGCGAGCCTGGAGTAGGCAAGACTTGGTATATACTGTGGTGGTTGCAAGAGAAGCAATATATTGGAAATGATGCACAATCCCCCGTGTTTTTTGTATACGAAAGACTGTCAAAAAGAACTCGAGCGGGTATTAACGCACGGCTTCTTGGGGACTTCATTCAAAGCATAGACAGACAAGTTCAAGGAAATCTATTGAACGAAACGGCCATGAGTCTGGCTAATCCCATCCGTGAGTGGGAAGATTGGAAACACTACATAAAACCAAACGTAAAGTTGTTGGTAATACTAGACCTAGACGTAATACCAGGGGGAAACCGCGACCACTTACTTGATGAGATTAGGCAATCCGACAGGCGTGTGCAATTCGCTGATATAAAGCTCCAATGCGATGAGTTGATTCAAGAATTGAGCGATAGGGTTGTTTTGTTTATTCTTACCCGAGAAACGGTAAGTTATCCAGGCTTTCGACCTATAATCATTAAAGGATTAGCCCAGGATGAATTTCACGAATTGCACGGAGGAAACCTGGGTATCCGGCAAGCATTTATTGGTTTAAAACATTCTGGGTGGCTATGGAGTCTGCGACTGTCATTTGCTCGTTTTTTTCCACTATTTGCTAAAAAAGTTTATCAAGCTCTTAATGACCATACCAAGGGAACAAATACTCAGGGCATTAGGTATCTTGCAGATATTGCTAGCAGAGCCCACAGTGGTGCCGAACAGAATAACGAAAAATACATTCTTTGCCAATTGGTCCAAAATGGAAAACTTGGCGTTATTTCAGATAACTACCCTCTCAAGGCAGCTTTTGATAATTTGTGGAGTCGTTGGGTTATTACCTCAGATGAAATTTGCTCCCAACTTTTGAAAATTTATATCCAAGATCACATAAACGATTTTTGTCCAAGTTCGCCGCCGGCAAAAAGCGAGAGTTCCGAGGTTGCCCCCGAATCGAATAATTTACCCACAATCAACAAGGAGACAAAAATGCCTGTAGACATTGTAATTCTTACTGTTCTACCCCAAGAGTATGATGCGGTATACGACCAACTTGGTAATGTTAAACCATACCGAAGAAATATGCCTAATCCTTACACCTGGGTCATTGGCGAAATTCCATGTAATGGAGGTGGATCTTTTTCCGTTGCATTAGGCAAGACTGGACAGGCGGGCACCTCTCATGGCGCCCTTGCGACAAATGAGGCTGTTACTACTTTTTCGCCACAGTATCTCTTGTTTGTAGGCATTGCCGGCGGCTTTAATCTGAACGGGCTGACTACAGGTGATGTGGTTATCGGCACAGAAATCTATGGATACGAGTATGCTAAAATAGATAAAGATAACACGTTTATTTTTCGCCATGATTGGGTATATCGTCCAGACCTAGCATTGATGAATGGTGCAATAGCTTTCTCAACTCGCTCAAAGTGGGCCGAAAATATACAACCTAATAACCCGCTTGGCCGCACACCCAAAGCAATTCCAGGGCAAATTGCATCAGGTGACAAAGTTATTGACGATCCAACCAACGAATTTTTTGCGGCTGTGCTTAGAAACTGGCCCAACAAGCTGCAAGCAGTCGAGATGGAAGGGGCAGGTGCGGCGACTGCGATTGAGCTGGCGCAGGCCAAAAAATTTACAACCGGCTTTTTGATGATTCGCGGCATATCCGATATGCCAGCCGGGCAGGATGTTGAAAAGGAGCAACGCGGCACACAAGAGCGGGACAGTTGGAAGTCTTATGCCTCTGCGGCGGCGGCAGCCTTTGTGACCTCCTTCATCGCCAGCGATTTTTTCCCGATTCGTCCACGTCAACCTGCAAGTAAATAGCAAATCTATATTTGTGTGAGGAGAACGCGGTGCACGGCCCGGGTTTGGCAATCCAGGCCAAGCAAAATGGGATAATCATTTTTTGGAGCAGCCTTATTCAGTCTAACTTGGAGGTTTTTGATGCCTAGTTACAAACCATCTACATCTAGCCAACGTCGCCCGCCGGGACTGTGGCATGATATTCCCCCCTGGATTCGTGGGGCCATCATCTCGTATGTGTTTTTGCTGGTCGTGTTTTTCGTCAACGGCATTGGCATAGTCATCTTTAGCGGCACGGGCTTTGCGCCGGCGCTCATTTGCTACCCGGTTCAGTTGATATTCTATGCCATCAACGGTATGCTGGCTGGCTGGCAGGCAGACGAAACCCGCGCGGTACAACTGCGAACGGTGGGCTTTAGAGGCGAAAAAGTGCGCCTGAACCTGGCTAACTATGTTGGCACTGGCGCGTTGGCAGGGCTGGTGTTGGCTATTTTGGCCACTATCAGTTATTTTTTGCTTGAGACGGCAGTCATTGCGCTTGTGCCGGGGCTTCAGATTCTTGCCCTAATTAGCGTGTCCAGCGGGTTATGGCTTTTTATCCTTGTGGATACCATGGCCGCTATCGCATTTGGCATGTTGGGCGGCGTAATCTATGAACGCATGTTTGCCGCGCCGGGACGCAAATAGAGCATAGTAAATGAAACGCTTCCTGATACTAATGGGGTTGCTGCTTTCCGCTTGCTCACAGAAGACTGACATCTGGCTTTACGGGGACGAGCAGCGGCAAGCTGCCATGCAAATGGCTTTTAATCCTGTGGAGCAAGTGTAGTGTATTTCTTGCTACAGTCTACACCTGCGCTGCGCCGGCCTGGAATGGGCAGGATTCCTCGACACCCCACGCCACCGCGCCGCCACAACGCCCCGGTTCATCAATGCGGTGGTGACTAGAGAGCGCCGTAATGTACAGACAACGCCCACCATCTCACCACCCGCCGCGTCCTGTGCGGTATCCTATTTCTTCACGGTATCGCCGAGATCAGACTTTTGATTGGCGATGGGTATTATTGGCATTTGTAGCCCTGATGATTTGTGGAGTGGCAGGGTGGAGCGCGATTCATTGGTGGAGAATGTGCTCCTTTCAATATGGGGTAACTGCTGATCCAGGAAATGCTTTGCCCCAAGCCACGCCCCTCTCTGTGCGCCCCACTGTTATCTTGCCTCTTTTTTCACCTACTCGCCAGCCTGCCAGTGTCCAGCCTATCTCTCTGGATATTCCCGTTCTACAACTCCTCATACTCGACCTCGTCAACGCCGACCGCCGCGCGGCCAGCCTATTCCCCGTCGAATGGGACGATTTCGCCGCTCAGGTTGGAACAGCTCATGCCCAAGAGATGGCTGAACATAACTACATGAGCCACTGGAACCTGCAAGGCTATGGTCCCGACGTGCGATACAGCTTGGCGGGCGGCGCAGACGCCATAATGGAAAACGTGTACATGTACTGGTATCGCTATGACGATGGCCGCCCTGCGCCTATCGAAGATTGGGCACAGGTTATCCGTGAAGCGCAAGCCAGCCTGATGAACAGTCCTGGCCACCGCGCCAATATTCTCGACCCTGACCACACACATATCGGCATTGGTATCGCCTATAACGCGCAGACCGGCGATGTGCGCATTGCGCAAGAGTTTGTCAATCGCTATGTGATGCTTGACACACTGCCGAGACAGGTGCGCGTTGGCGACGAGGTGGACGTGGCAATCGCTTTGCTATCTGGCGCGAGCGAACCGCTAATCAACCTGGCCTACGAACCATTCCCACAACCGTTCACTGTAAATGACCTGACGAACAAAATGCCGGGCACATACAAATCACCGGCCGAGTTTTTCAAGGCGATCAACCCTACTGCGAATGACGGGCGATTTACAGCGCGTGTGGCACTTGACTACAACAGCCAGCCGGGGCTGTATCATGTGCGCGTATGGGTGAAAGCGAATGGACGTGATGTGCAAGCGTCCGATATAGTGATCGAGGTCAAATAATCCGCCGTTTTACAATTCACAAAAAGGAGAGGACTCATGACATACTTACCCAACAATTCAGCTTCACAAAAGCCGGTCGGTCAAATGGGGCCGACCAGCACCGCCGCCGCCAGCCTGTGGGCCCCATTTGCCGGCAAAGGGCAAAAAGGCCGCCACGTGGGCTGGCTGCTCGATGGCCTGGGCCACCGCGCCGACGACCTGCGCCGTGATGTAGAAGCGCGCTTTGCCCAGCGCGCCATTCCCAAGGTTGGTTACAAGGCAGAGGTACTGACCGCGCGCGGCATCGCCGTAGAGCAACGACCGTTTTACGTCTTTAACCGGGGTGCGGCCACGATTGCGCTATACATCGCGCAACTGGGCAAAGATTTGTACATTTCGCAGGCCACGTTTGCCCTGGGCGCGCTCGGCACCGTGCGAATGGTCATTGCCGGCGTGCTGGCGTTGTTAAGCTTTGTCTCGTGTTGTCTTTTGCCCCTGCTCACTTATGCCAGCGTGCAGTCCTTGAGCAGCACGAACGTAGACCTTTTCTCTGGGCGCAATCCGCTTGGAGGCATAATCAGCACATTGGCTCAAATCACGTGTTGTTTTGGGCCGGTGGGCTTTGTTTCATCTGTGTTGGTCGTGTTGGGCATCTGGTTCTCAATTTACAAGGGGCTGACCGACCGCGACCCGCTGGCCATCTTGCGCGACCCCATCAACGATTTTCAGCAAGATGACATTATTGCACTGGAAAAGGCCGTCGAGCAGACGGTGCGCCAGTCTATGGACGCTGTGGGCATTGATTCCAAACTGATGCCGCCGGCGATAGAATATGGCGTGCGACGCCGCGTTATATAACACACAACGTACAGAGAAGGCACAAATGACAGAGGCGCAAACTGACAAATCTGTAGATCAAGAATATCCCGCCTACTTGACCACAGGCGGTGGTGTGCAAATGGGTCAATCAATCGGTCAACTAGGCCCGACAGGTTCAACCGAGTTCAATATCTGGGGGCCATTTGCTGGTTATGGCAATCGAGGACGGCATGCATCATGGCTGCTGGATCGGCTGGGCGAAAGGGCTGATGCACTGCGTGATACCGTGCTGGGGCGGTTCAAGCAACGAGAGATTCCAGGCGCCATTGTTGAGCAACGGACTCTTACCGGACAGGGATTGTTGGTAGAGCAACGACCTTACCATCTCATTCGGCGGGGGATCACGACTGTTGGGCTGTACATCGCCCGATTCGGCCAGGATTTGTATATCTCGCAGGTCACGTATATGCAGGGCCCCATCAATAATCTGCGAGTTGCGCTGGTAGGGTTGATGGCGTTGTTCCAGTTATACATTTTGTTTGGCTATGCTGCTTCTCTTTCTTCAACGTTAGGCCAATCCATGCAAATATTTGGTGGCCGCGAGCCGGACACTGGTGCGCTTGGTTTCCTGCTCTGTTGTATTGGCCCCCTGGGCACACTCAATACTTTTGCGCTGCTCTTGGGGCTGATCTTTAGTGTCTACAAGTACATTACCGAGAAAGATTTTTGGGCCATCCTGCGCACGCCACCTAACGAGTTTCAACAGGACGACATCATCGCCCTCGAAAAGGCGGTGGAAGAAACAGTGCGCCAATCTATGGATGCTATAGGCATAGATAGCAAGTTGATGCCACCTGTGGGTGATTATGGCTTCAGGCCGCGCTTGATTTAGTCCGGTTGCTGGAGGACGTTTTGAGTATCGCGTTACCAAACCTTTTGATTGTGACCGAACAGTCGCTTGCGCAACCTTACAGTGGAACGTCCGTTGTCGCAGGACCGACGGGACAGTTGCAAAGCACGAGCGGTCGGGGCGCTGCCCAGCCTGCTTCGTCGGCGCAGCTAACGCTCAATCCACGCCAGATGCCAGCACCAACTGAATATGCTCTATTCGGTTTCCGCTTCACGCACCTGCCGGACTTTCTTTCTGATCCATCTATCACCGGCCGTGATGAAGCCGAGCGCGTCGCCAACGTCTTGCAGCGCTGGACGCAGCTCGTCGCCAACCTGTGGAAGTGGCACAATGCTGCGTTTTCGCTGCGCTTCTTTTCACATCTAGAGCGCGGCGCAACCGAGATCGTTCTTCTGGGCAGGATAACAACGCAGCGCGGGCAGGCTGCTCACCTTGGGCAAATGCTGGCCGGTGACCTGGCGCGTTTTTTCGCTTCATTGGGTCTGCCTGCGCAACCCTTGGCTGATAGTGCGGCATTGGAAACTTGCCGCAATCCCTTTCCCTCACCTTATCTGCTCGAGCTGCGCCAGCATGAGGAAATTGTCTCGCTTTCATTGGGCGATGCTTATGTAGTGCATCCCTACTGGAATGCGGCAGGAGATTGGCTCTTGCCGTTTGAGGCATTGTTGCGCCAGGGCCATCCTGCTATGGTAAACATTCACCTGGAACCGACCGTATTGTGCCCTGACGAGCGTGATGCTATGGCACAGGCTGCCAGCCTGGCACAAACCCTATCAGACTTTCAGTACAGTGGACACTATTACCAAGGGCGAATGGCCGATCCACAGGCCGGGGTTGTGGGGCGCATCTACGCGGCCAATCACAAACGCCTAGTTGAGCCTTTCCTACTTACAGTACAGATCGCCAGTTCCGATGGCGCAACGGCTGGAAGCGTAGCCCGCGCATTCGGCACTGGCATCACAGCCAGAGCGCCTGGATTGGAAAATGACGCCGAGCGCGATTTGCCTTCTGGCTTTGATATTCTTGTCCCACGCAACGAAGCCGAGTGGCACGCGGCGCAGCACACATTCACCGAGTTAGAGTTGACTGATTGGGGTGATACACAATGCAGTGAAGGCAAAGAGCGCCTGCGTTACTTGGCCGATGCGCGCGGCGCGGCTGCGGCCTTTCGCCTGCCTGTGGGCTTGCGCGGTGGTGTGCCCGGCGTGGCTACTCGTCAGGTGGCCCCCGCGTACAATGTGGGCGAGCGCCGTCCTTCGGCTGCTTCAGATGAAATCACACTAGGCCAACTGCATGGCGGCGGTGTGGCAACCCTCCGGCTGCGTGATTTGACACAGCACGGATTGATTGTCGGTTTTACCGGAACGGGCAAGACTAATACCTGCTTGGGATTGTTAGATCAACTCTGGCGCGAAAAACGCATTCCATTCCTGGTGATCGAGCCGGCCAAGTCTGAATATCGTGGTTGGCTCGAACAGCCGGGCTTTGAGGATTTATTAGTGTTTACGTTGGGCGATGAGACGGTCTCGCCGTTTCGCTTGAATCCTTTTGAGCTGCTGCCGGGCGTGCGGCTGGAGGCGCACATTGGCGCATTGCGCGCCTGCTTTGACGCCGCCTTGCCACAGTTTGGCGTGTTGCCTATGCTGGTTGAAGAGAGCATTCACACCATTTACGCCGAAAAAGGCTGGCAGCTTACAGACAAGGGCAGCGAGTCGCCCGGCAAGACTTGGCCCACCTTGCGCGATATGTATGGCGCGTTGGGCAAGACGGTGGAAAAATACGCCGGTGAACTGAAGCAGAATTTGCAAGCGGCCGCATCCAAGCGCATCGGCAGCTTGCTGGTAGGCAGCAAGGGCCGCATGTTCAACACGCAGCGCAGCGTCCCCATAGATCTGTTGATGCGCCGGCCAGTAGTATTGGAATTGGATTCACTCAACGACGACGAAAAAGCGTTGGCAATGATGTTTGTGCTGACTGCCCTGCGCGAATATTGCAAACTGCGGCGAGGCAAAGGCTTGCAACATCTCACACTGATTGAAGAGGCCCACCGCGTTATGTCCAATGTTGCGCCAGTGGGCAACCAGGAAATTGCCGCCAACACACAGGCCGAAGGGGCGCAGGCGTTTGCCGGAATGTTGGCAGAGATTCGCGCTTACGGTGAAGGCATCCTGATTGCCGAGCAGAGTCCATCCAAACTGGTGCGCGATGCGGTCGCCAATACCAATCTCAAGATTGCTCACAAGCTCCATGACCAGCGCGAGCGCGAGGCAATTGCGGCGGCAATGACGATGGATGAAGAACAACAGACTTACCTGGGACGTTTGCCGCGTGGTCAGGCCGCCGTGTTTACCGGCGACTATGAAAAAGCGACATTTATGACTGTGCGCCCCTACAAAGACAGTGTAGAGTTTAACGACCGCTTGCCCGATGAAGACGTGATTGAGCGGATGCAGACTTTTCGCGTGGAAAAGCCAGAAGCATTTTTGCCGTTTGACGGCTGCCGCTTTTGCGCCAACCAGTGCGAGCACCGCACCGCTATCGAGCCAGTTACGCTAGAGCGCGAGCTATACGGGCGGTTCCGCCAGGCGATGCTGGCCTTTGAGCAACAGCCACAGCCAATTCACTGGTCCAAGAACTGGCGCGGCGTGGCGCAAGTAGCAAATGAAGCGGCGGCGCGAGCTGGGCGCAAGGGTAAGCTGGATGGGGCCTGGTGTTATCTGGCGCACGAAATTGATTTTGCCTTCACCGAACACATGCGGCACAAGTTCAAAGAGGCATTTGAAGCCATCGAAAGGTGAGGTATGGAAGAAAAGTTGATTCGGGAAACGACGCAAGGTGCAGCGCATCTGGCTGAAACGGCGATCAAAAAAGCCTGGAGCGTCATGGATGCGGCCGCGGAAAAGGACACCCCATCCAAATTCCTCAGCCCACAGGCGATAGAATCTATACAGGGCAAGATGCCTGATGTAAAGGAGTAGCCAATGCGCGAGGACGATGATTCCATTGAAACCATCCCAGACGCCCAGTCACCAAAAGATGTTTCGCCGCCGCGCCTAAGTGAGACTGGTGTAAAAGCGATGCAAGGAACTAGTGATGGCGGCAATTGGATGGAACGCGGCATTGTAGATGTGCCGGTGGCCGATTTGCCTGCCTCCGAAGGGGTCAATAGCCCAGAAGACTTTGATCACCACATAACTCACGATGACGCCGTTGAGTCCTTGAAGCGGCTGCAAGATATAAAACCTCTTGTTGATCAAGGATACACCGGCGATGACTTTTACAAACTGGATCAAGCAAATAGGCTGGATTATGCTCATGGTCAGCAGCGCATTTATGACCTGTACTATGGAGACGATGCAATTCGTCTGACAAAAGACGGGGACAAGTATGATATTACTCACGGGCGACATCGCATCTTTGCCGCCAAGGAATTAGGGTTGAAAACCATTCCAGCCAGTGTAGTTGAAAGGTCCAAGTGAGCAGAGGGTACATTTGTGCGCGACGATGTAGAGAAACTCGACGACACCTTGCCGGAATAAAATGAGCCTGGTGAAACTCCGCTGCCACGCATGGACGATTCCGGCGTCCAGGCGATGCAGGGAGTGTCGGATGCACAATCGCTTCAAGAACAGCAGGCGATTGAATCGCTCAGTCAGGTTGAGGGTATCCATCCCGAAGTATGGCAAGGGTTGGACGAGACAGAACGGTTATCATCGCTCCAAGATGTGGAAAACAGAATGGCTGGCTTGCAAGACCGCCCGTCGGCCGAGGTTGTCAGCCGGGAGGCCGGCCCAGGCGAGTTTGGCAGCTATAACCCAGAGGCGAATCAAATCAGCATTGGCTCGTACTCTTTGCAGAACGATGACGTGAAAGAAGTGGTAGACACCACCGTTCACGAAGGATGGCACGCCTATCAGCACTATGCTGTGGAGAACCCTGAAGTCCATCCTGATGCAGCCGAAGTTGAAGCGTGGCGTGAAAATTTTGATGATTACATGACGGTTGACGACTACGGTCAGGAGCTTTACCAGTCTCAACCGGTTGAAGCCGATGCATGGCGATATGGGCGTCGCATTGCCAATGGCCTGTATGGAGGCGAATGATGAGTACAGAGAAACCCCAATTCGGTGCGGCAGACCTGACGCTGCGCTTGATTTCAGAGTTTGGCTATCCCAAGACCGGCGCGCAACGAGTAGCTGGCAAATTGGCTGTCTGCAATCCAACTGTTAAAGCGGCCTTCTGGCATTGGTGGCAAACCGGAACACTGGACGCCGTACTGGAAGTTGAGGGCTATACACTGGCGCGGTTGATGAACGAGCACGGAATGAAGCCTATTGCCGCTTTTCTCACTTTGGACTGGTTAGTGCGCGAGCCCGATGCTGCGCGGTCTTCGCTGGCGCGTGGGCATGATCGGGTCGTGGCCAAGGAGAAAAAATGAATTCAAGACTGAGGCTGTTGTGGCTGCTGATATTGACATTGACACAGCTAGCGTTGATTTTCAGCGGCGATACCACTCCTCAACCAGGCACGATTGATGGTTTTGGCATGGGGTCCTCAGCGCATTTGCGTATGAGCGTAAAACAATTATCTGGGTCATTCGGTGCTCAACAGGCGATGGGTGTGCGCTGGGCGCGCGAAGAGATTCCGTGGAGAGAAGTCGAAACCCAACCTGGCAAGTTCGTGTGGGCGTATGATTTTGACGTTCGACCACGCGATTTTAACGCGCTCCTAACAGAACTCCAACAGCGCGATATCCAAATGGTAGCCGTGCTGGCTTATGATCCTTGGGACAATCCTGCTCCCTCCACAGAAGTATTGCTAACCCGTTGGGAAGGTTACGTGAAAGCCGTGGTAAGCGAATTAGGTGACCACATTCACTATTGGGAAATTAGCAATGAGATGAACAGCCGTGGGTTCTGGGGCAAAGTCATCAATGAGCCAGATGCGCAGGCCGAGCCTGATCCTGTTTTGTACGCTCGTATGCTGCAAACAGCACATGATGTGATCAAACACCATAATCCGAAGGATGTGGTCATCTTGGGTGGATTGGCCGGCTATGCGGGGGACCTGAGCGATTGCGCCACGAACTATTTTCATTACCTTGATGAGCTGCATCAGGCTGGGGCTTGGCCCGCTTTTGATGTTATCGCCATTCATCCTTATCGAGAAAATCATCCCCCCGAGCAATTCATACTTCGTGGCGTCCGATACTCTCCCACGCTTCATGTTTGCCAGCAAGAGACAGTGGAATACAATCTTGTCAGTGAAGTTCGCGCGGTGCGCGATCTGGCTCAGATTCTTGGCGCCAAGCCTATTTGGATCACAGAGATTGGTTGGGACCAGTCTTGGTTGGAAGAATGGGCAGATTATCGCAAGACCACTGCCAATCTGGTAGATGCCGATCTGGTAGAAGCCGATTGGCTGGTTCGCACCTACGTGCCGCTATTATCTGAGCCGGGTGTTGAAAAGATTTTTTGGTATACCCAATATGACGATCCTTTTGCTGGCCAATTCAGCCTGGGGACAGCTGGGCAACGCGCCTTGGGAATCACATCCTCGTTTTTGACAGGCAGCAAGCCGCTCGGCCAATTTCAGGGGCAACAGGATCAAGGCCGTTCCACCGATGATGATGTGTACGAATATCGTTTCGCCAAAGGCGATCAACTCGTCATCGTGTTGTGGAAAGTGCGCGGCGGCGACACGGCCCGCAATGTGACTGTGAAAGACCTTGACGTGGACCAAGTGCGACTCTATACCATCGACGCCGCTGACTTGTCCCCAGAAGCCGGGCGCGCGCTGTCGGTTGAAAATGGCACGTTGACAGTTAGCCTGACCGAGCGCCCTGTCTTCATCGTCGCCCAACAACCCAATTGGTGGGATAACTTTTGGCGAGGCCTCCAACGCAACGTAGAAAAATGGTGGGAAGAGCAAAAGGCGAAACTCCAAAAACAACTTAAGGAATGGTTCAAAGAACTGGAACGCCAAATTACCGAATGGTTTCAAAAGCAACTGGAACAATTCTTTACTCAATTGTGCGGCACTGCAATGTTGCCGGGAGGAATGGCAGCCGTATGGTGGGTGAGTCACAAAAAGCGACGCCGCTGAAAAGGCCGGCTCCAAACCCGATAAAACTGAATCTCTTTGCTCTCCCCAGCCAGACCACTGTCCTCTTTGCCCTCATCGTCGGCATCATCCTCGCGGCGGTGATAAGCGGGGCTATCGGCCCTTCGCCGCTGTGTGTTACACCTATACTCTTGGGCGTTGTCTTGCTTCCCCTGCGGGCTTACCTGGCATGGTCTGAGCGGGAAATCACTCGACACGCGCTGCATCCTGCCAATGAGTCGTATGCGCCGTTGCAAGCCGAAATTGCCACATTGAGCACGCTGATCGGCTTGCGCAAGTCTCCATGCCTGATGATAACCAACAAGCCCATTGGCATTTACACATTTGGATCGTTTCGACGCCGCTATGTGGGCCTGGACACAGTCAGAGCCCAGTCATTGATATCCGACCTGACGTCACCATCTACGGTCACGCGCGCCCGCGCGGTACTGCTCCACGAAATGGCGCATTTCAAGAACGGCGACATCTGGCAAATGGGCTATAGCCATGAATTGTTGCGGACAGTCGCCATATTTCTGTCGTGGAGCGCGGCATTCTTTATCGGTTGGATTTTCTTTTTGATGATCAACGTTCAAGCGTATCTCCACGCTGACCTTTCCCAAAATCCTTACCTCGATCCATCTCTTCGATCTCAACTTGAGCAACTGTTAGTCCTCGATCCGGTTTCGCAGGCCGAAGTGGCGCAAAAAGCCAGTCAGATCAACCTTGGGTTGGTTGCATCGTTTGTCCTTAATTCACTCTGGCCGATGATCATTGTCGGCGTTATTGTGTGGGTATTCTATTGGCGTAAGCTGCTACGCACCCGCGAGTTTTACGCCGACGCGCGCGCAGCGCAGGCATTAAGAGAAACCTCGCATGTAGAGCAAGCCCTGGTGGATTACGGCCTGGGGTTGCCATTGCTAATGCCGCGTTCAACTCCCTCGCCGATAACATTGCCTACCCCGGCCCCATCTCTAACGTTAGCTTTCGGCGGTGATGCCTGGAACACACTGAGAAAAACCCATCCGCGCTTGGCCGAACGAGTGGACTGTCTAAAAGCCCCCGAGCGTGTCTTTGGCTCATGGCTAAACACGGCGTTGGTAGTTGGAATTCTGGTGTTGCTTCTGGACGTGCTGCTTGTTAGCCCATTCGCGTCCTACTATCTATCGTCCTTCCCAATGCACTCTACTGTGCTATCGGCATTTGTGGCTATAGCTGTTTCATTGCTGCCTAGCGTCGCGTTGGGTAGGCGGCTCAAAGGCGACATTGCGCGTATAGTTGCCGTTGTAATTGCGCTGCGACTTGGCTGGTTGGCGCTCAACATTGGAATTGCGGCCGCGCTATACTTGATTTCGCCCACCATGTTTGCTGAGATGCTGGAAGAAATAGCGCGTGTATGGGCCAGGTTTGCTGGGTTTTCCTCTGGCCAAATCTTTGAGAATGCTGGTCTAGCGATTGTCGAGGCCGGCATTGCACAACTTGCATTTCAGGCTGTGATAGGTCTATCCTTGATAGTTTTTCTGTACATTGATACATGGCTCAAGCGGCGCACATTCACGTGGTATGCGTACAGTCGCATCATCGCAGTGTGTTGGGGGATTACTGGCTTGCTCGCTTTCATCTTGGGGACGCTAGTATTGATTCCGACCACTGCCCTAATTATGGACAAGCCTGAAACCTTGTTCAACTTTGCGTCACTCTCATTAATTGTCGTTGCTATCCTGGCGGCCGTTATCGGTGCGTGGGTGTTCATCCAGGCAAATCGGCGCTATGGTCATCGCTGTCCAAAATGCAACACAACTGCCGCGGGCGATTTTGAGTTGGGAAAACGTTGTGAGCAATGCGGAGAGGTATTTCACCCATGGCTGATCGCAGACTATTGACGCTCAAGCGTGTCATCACTTGGTTAGCGTGGGGTGGGTTCGTCTCCACCTACCTTGTTTTGCTGCTTTTACCAACCAATGTCCCCAATGACTATCTATTATTGGCGCTTGTGCTAGTCTTTGTTCTTGTGCTCATCTCGATTGTTTGTGCAATCGTGCTTCTTGTCCGCTATCGCCAGGTCTTTGGACAATGGCACAGCATAGCTGTGTTGGTAATTGCGCTCACGCTTGGGCGGTGGTTAACGGCTCGCTCGCTACTTTCAGGCTCAGTTGAGCTTGCCGTAAGCGTGCTCACTATAGATGTGATGATCGCTTTGGGGGTTTGCCTGGCTCTGGTACTATGGAAGCGCGATAATGGCTTGCAGCTTATGGGTTGGGTATCTGTCTTAGCTATCTGGATAGTATTAATCGCCGGTCGAGTACAAGGTAACATTTTGGAATTGCTCCTATCCTCACTTGGCGCAACAGACTATTATCCTCTCTGGTGGCTCGATTCGCTGTGGTGTCTCTTGTGGTGGTCTATTCCCTTGGGCGCTCTGAGTTTCCTTTGGCATATAGTGAAACTGATGAGAAAAGAAATCCAGGGTTTGTAAAGTGTTTGGACACTAACAAGCAACAAGTCGTCAACTGAAACATCCCGACAGCAATCGAAGCCTCATCCCAACCGCAAGCAATTTAAATGCAAAAATTTCATATACCCACTTTCCTGGCAGCTTGAACAAGAAAGCCCTGACCTTAATATAAGCCAGGGCTTTCCTGCTTTACAAGTTGATTCTCGCCAATGCGACTACAACCCCATCTCAGCCACAAAGCGACTGGGAAATAATGATGCATCGGTGTCTCGTGCGCGGGAGGCATAGCCGCTCAGGTAACACTCTTCCTTTGCTCGCGAGATCAGCACGAACGCCACGCAGCGTTCGTCCTCAATCCGGCCCATCTCGCCAGTCGGCAAGACGCTCTCCCCTTGCGGCGGACGCAGGCTGAAAGTGTGCGGCAGCAGCCCGGTTGGATCGCCCCGGCCAGTGACTCCCTCGCACAATCCCACGCCGTACACCACTGGTCGCTCCAAACCTTTGAGCCGGTGAATTGTCGAGAGCACCACGGCGTTTTGTTCATCCAGTCGTTGGTCTAGTAGTTGGCTTACCTGGGCAACGTGTTTCAAGAATGTCGTGACGTTTTCAAACTCACCAGCCAGATCAACCAGCGTTTCGAGGTCAGCCAGTTTGCTGCTTTCGGTTTCACTGGCGCTTGCAATGCCTTCCGTGGCTTGCAGATAGCGAAGATAACATCCATCAACAACGCAACCCACCATCGCCGCTGGCCCTTCGGGGATAAGCGACTTGAACCGACCAACGAACCTGGTCAAATCTTCCACGCCAGGCCGGAAGCTTAGCACAGCCTTGACCGCTTCTTGAACTCGCAGATAGCTGCCGCCGCACGTTTCCAAAAACACCACTTTGCCCAAGGCTTTTTTACCCAGATAGCGATGATAGCAATACTCGCCCCTGTGCGCGCCCCAGGGATGCACAAACGACGCGCTGGCAATATTATAGACACGCTGGAATGCCTCGCTGTCATCTGGATGGCAGGCCAGCCTAACATAAGCCACTACATCGGCAATATGCCTCTGCTGCCAAAAGCTGCCGCCGCATACGTTGATCACCGGCACGCCCAGTTCCACGAGCAAGCCTTCCAGGTAGCCTAATTGTGAGCGCGTGCGCGCGCCGATAAAAATGTCGCCCGGCCGCCACCCTTCGGCGATGGATTGCTTCACCGCCTGCGCGACGGCCTGGGCTTCATCTTCCGGTGTGGCGTACATTGTGAACTCGACCGGCTTGCCTCCGGGCGCATCCGGGCGCGGGCTGAGCAGCTTGAGATAGCGCCCATCGTAAGGCCCTCCAAAGCCTCGATAGTTGCGGCGAATGAGCGCCGTCTGCGCTTGCACGATCTGGCGCGTGCTGCGATAGTTGGTGGTGAGCTTGACCGTCAGGCCATTGGGGTAACGCCGCTCAAAGCCATTGAGCAGGTTGTCTTCCGGCGCTGCGCCTGACCAGCGATACAGCAGTTGGTCGGGATCGCCAGCGATAAAGAACCGGTCTTGCGGCGCAGCCAGCGTGGTCAGGATGCGCATGGCCTGGGCAGTCACGTCTTGCCCTTCATCTACGATGATCCACTGAAAGCGAGCCTGCCACTTTTCCCGAAATGTCTCGCCATTTACCAATGGCGCGTCGCCAAGCAGCTTTTGCTCCACATCGAGCAGCATATCGGGAAAGGTAATCAGACCCTGCCGCCGCATATCGGCGTCGAACAGTTGCCGCGCCTGGTGCAATAAGCGTCCTCGCCAGTCGCCAAGGTGGTCCACAAAGAACTGGGCATCTGTAGCGCCGGCAGCTTTGGCCCGGTCTATCCAGTAAGCGATCTCGGCCGGCGCTGGACGCCCATCTGAGTCAGGCCAAACACTTTCTGCGATGGCTTGCAGCGACTTGCTGATTTGCCAGTCAGCAGCGTTTCGCCGTTTGTCGCCTTCGGCACACAGCATTCGGTAACCGGCCGCGTGAATCGTGCAGATGCGCCGTTGTGCAACCTGGCTGAGTGTGCCAACCGCCTGGGCAATGCGCGCTTGCAGCGACTCGGCCATCTTTTTGTTGTACGTTACCGCCAAGATATTTTCCGGCTTGGCCCCGTGCTCAACCAGATAAACATAGCGTAGTGCAACTGAGAACGTCTTGCCTGAACCGGGTCCCGCTAACACGCGCACTGCCGCATCCACCGGCGCCGTGATTGCTTCGAGTTGTTCCGAATTGGCCGCACTCCATTGGCTCATTGCGCGACCTTTCAGAACAGCGAACTCTGGCCGGTGACTTGCTTCCGGGCGCGTTTGCCGGTCTTGACGATTTCCTGGCGACGGGCCACCAATTCCGCCCACAGTCCGCCGGATGCGATTTCGAGCACGGCGCTGGGCATCGTTGGGCAGCCGATGGGCGACATTGTGATCGCCGGCGCACTGCCGATTGAGAATACACCTTCGGCCCGGCCTATCTCGACTTTGTTCATCGCCTTGTTGACCAGGTCGTGCAGCAGGTCAGTGCCGATTTCATCCACGAGTGCTCCCGACACATTGTCGCCATACAAGACTTGTGCAGCCATCATTTTGTGGCCGAGCAGATCGAGCGCATAAGCTTCTTGCGTTCCCTCGTACACTGGGAAGAAGACCTTGACCTTCTTGGGCGCGCCGGGGCGATACAAGCGCCGCATCGCTTGCCAAACAATCGCTAATGACCACTCGATTTCATAGAACAGCGCGGTGTTAAACATCGTAAGGTTGAGACCGACTTCAACCAGGCGGGCGTTGGTCAACAACACATCATACTTGGGCGCATTGGCTCTCAGCCAGGGCGCGCGCTTGACAGGGGCAAGCGACGGCTTCAGAACGCCGGCGCGCAAGCCCGCCGCTTGCAGAACTTCGACGAGGCGCGGTTGAATGTCGCGCGTGCCCGTCTGCCGCACGTACACCAGCACCTTGCGGCCATCGCGCCGTTCCTCCAGGCACTTGTGCGCCAGCCATTGTTCTTTAGGCAGCCACTCGCCCGGCCCAGTGACAGCGGCAAACTCTTGCACCGATTCATTCCGACGAACCGCAAACCGTCCGCGCCCTCTAATACGCGGATGGAAGAACACCTCCTCGTCGCGGAACATTGCGTCAGGACGATTGAGCGAAGTGTTCAGCCATACCGACAGCGCGCCTTTACCATCTTCATCTTCCATCCGATCCAGCGCCCAGGCGAACAAGCCCGACGGTGGATCCTCCTGGCTGCCATCGGCCTCGGCATATTGCGCCGCCATCGCGTCAGTCATCTCTAGCCGCACCAACGCTTCCTCATATTCCGGCAGTGGCAGGCCAATGTCTTGCAGGCTTGAGAAGGTGCAATACTTCAATCCCAGGCCCATAAACATCGGCGAGATGCCCGGCTTTTGGCTGACGGTTTCAAAGAGTTTGGTGCCGGTGTACGCGCCGTCCTCGGCCACTCTGTCAGGATCAGTCACAAAGAAGGTGGTCTTGATCAGTCCATACTTTTCAGCCCAACGCTTTTCGTCGCGAAAGCCAAAGCCTTCGCGCACTTCGCTGAACATCCTGAACATTATCATAAAGAGGTCGGTCGAGTACCCACCAAAAATCGTCCCTGAGAGCCCTACCCCCCAGGAGCAAGCATTGCGCAAAGTCATCAAGGTTTGTCCTGCGCCAGTGCCCGCTGCTTTGCACTTGTGGATTTCGTCCACGAGCAGCGCGCCGAAAATGCCAGCGCGCTTGGCTAACTTGGCAGCCGCTTCGCGGTGCAGCGCGGTTTCCGAAAACAACGGTGCTCCGCAGACGTAAGGAACTTCCTCATCGTCTACATCCCGTTGCACGCGCTTGCTACTCTTTTCATCCCACACCAACTTGGGGCGTGGGGCCTGGCAAAAGCGCCGCCGCAGGCCAATCCATTCTTCCGCTTCACGGCCTGGACGAATGGGCTTGATGGGATGGCCGCCCTCGTCATACTCATCTGCGACAATCGTGCCACATTCAGGGCAGGTGCAGACCTCGACGATTTCCGTTACGCGCTTGCCGTCGTCATCTTCGTATCGTACTTTGATGTGTTTGCTGTTCATCGCCGGCACGCGGCCCGGCCCGAGCTTGCAGGTCTCGAACGAGGCCACGAGAAAGGAGCGCATTGGCAACAGCTTTGCCTCGTATTCTTTGACAAACTTCACCAGCGAATACTTGCCGGCGATCTCTTTGGCTGAAGCCGGGTCGCGCGGCACATCCAGGCCAAGCCAGCAGAATCCCCCGATGCGTCCATCCAACAAATTGGGCTGCTGCGCGCCGTTGCGCCGCCGGGGCGGGTTCTTTTCGGCCTCTTTGAGTGAATAGGCCAGCGCCGCCGCAACCGTATCCGTCAGTGGCACACCTTGCTTCTTGGCCGCCTTGCGAATCTGCGCCAGGCATTTGGCTGCCGTGTAGCCTTCGTACTCGTCCACGTTCAGTCCAAAAGTTTTGCCCTGGCTCGCGCGCAGCGTTTGAAGCCAGTCGCCGATGCGCGCCGGTTTGGGCGCAGGCCGCGCGCCGCAGTCTATCACGCGCGAGGCAGCGCCCGGAATTGTTTCGGCAATTTCTTTCGGCCAATTGTCGGGGTTGGTGACGATGGCCGGGCCGATGATGAACACGGGATAGGGCGATCGTTTAGGCGGGCCTGCTTGCGCAGGCCTACGCCGCTGCAAGGCTGCGCGGATATATTCGACAACGGCCAGGCCGATCTTGCTCTTCCCGGACGCCATCTCGGCGTTGGCGACCGCTGCGCCAACGGCCAGGCTCAAACGTCCGAGCGCAATCGCGAGGTGCTTTTGAAAATTGGTCAGGCCCGTTTCTTTGCGTCCGGGCAAGTGGCACGATAAAGCCAGGTTATCAAACACCGCCCACTCCCACGGCTCGGGCCTCATATCGTAGCGAGGCACGTTGTGCGTCTCGACAATGCGCGCAATTTGCTCGATATACTCATCGAGAATGCGTTTGATGTCCTCGGCGGTGCGATGCTCGGTCATTTGCCCATCGGCGTCCACAGTCGTGATCATTGCGTCAAAGACTTCTTCCAACTCGACCTTGTACAGTTCGGGATGGTCTTTGTCGTCATCCACATCTACAACTTGCCCTGAGTCTATCGAAGGGTCAAAATCGCCATGCTTGACGTGAGTGCTCTTGAAAACGTTGCCCTTGAGCAGAATGACCCGGCCGTCATCGGTCTGCAAAGCATTGGTGCCCAACAGCCCGCCAATCACTTCCTGCCCAATGTTGCCGCGCTTGGGCGTGATAGCCGGGATGATGATGTCAGGCTCAAGCTTGGGCAGCAGGTCTTGCCACTCGCGGGATGTTTCCAGCCTGTCCGACGCCTTGACCGCCGCCGCAAGGAATTCCTCGTCGTTGTATGGAATGTACTGGAAGCGGAACGGCGCACCATGCTTGCCCTTCTGCCCGACGGCAGGAATGACATACTCGCCTTGCCCATCCACCAGCCAGGGCAATTCGGCAAAAGTCGGCTGCCTAACTTTTTTGGCCTTTTCCATCCCAGGTGTCTCAGTCTTAGCATCAATCTCAACCTTAACCTCAACCTCAGCCTCAACCTCAACCATCACATAGCCCGTCAGCATATTGCCTTCTTGCCAGGCCAGCACTGCATCCAAATCATCACTCTTGGCGTGCTGATACTCAGTGCGCCGCACGCCCAGGATGACAACTTGCTTGTAGACCTCATATTCATCCGGGGGCAGCTTGAAGCAGCGCAGATCGTCGTACCATCCAAACAAGTGGCGAGCCATTTTTTCGGTCACGCGTTTGTGCTGAATGATAAAGACGACCACGCCGCCTGGAACTAGGCGCGGCGTGGTTGCGTACAGGAATGTTTCCTCAAGCCGTTGGCCACCACCGGTCATGGTCTCGCCGTCATACGGAGGATTTAGCCAGCCCAGACTAAAAGTCTCGTCGGTCAACGTCACGTGCTCATAAGCTGTGTTGATGACGCGCGTCAACACCTGTTCCGCTGCCGGCGCGCGCTCATCCGAAAGCTCGATGCCAAAGGTTTCAACTGGCCCCGGCCCGAGCGATTGAGCAATAGCCGACAGTGCCTCGCCCTTGCCGCAGCACGGGTCGAGCAGCCGATACAGAACGCCGTTCTTTGGCAGGCCCGCCTCACTTGCAATCTTGAGCCACGTCTTGAGATGTCCCAATGTTTTATCCGGGGTCGGAACGTACCCCATGGTCGTCTTGGCTTTTAGCCTCATTGCACACTCTCCTGGTGACAAAACAAAATCCCCTGGCAAAGCACTCTCTGCCAGGGGATTGAAAAGGTTGATCGTTTGTTTGGCCTATTTGGCCGGCGCGAACAAGTCTTGCATCACCCATTGCTCAGCGGGCGGCTGGGCGGTGAACAGGCTGTCGGGCGGCGCTTGAATGGCTGGCTCTGCTGGCGCGTTTTGCGCGATGGACGGCGTGGTGGTTTCCGGTCGAGGCGCTACAACCGCCACTTTCTCAGGAACTTGAATCTGCCGGGCGCGCAGCCCTTCGGCAATCAGCCGGCCCCACGGCGCAGGATTCACGAGATAGCCTTCCGGCGCAGTGCCGCCAGTGATTAGGGGCGTGGCATACCCTTGAGCAATCGCCTCGGACAAGAGATAGTCGCCCCACTCCAGTTGGATGGGATAGGCCGTGCCGCGCTCAAGCATCGCCGCCAGCGCAGCGCCCGCGCTGACGATTCGCTCCCCCTGGGAAGCGCGCCACTCCAACACCACAAAGGGCTTGGTTGGTTTGGCGATCTCGCACGCCTCTGGCGCAATGAGCCGCGTCAGCTTGGCCTTGACCCGCCCCACGTTTAGCTCTGGCGCTTCGGCGGTCAGCTTTTTGTATTTGCGGTGCAGGCCATACACGACCATATTGCTCTCTTCAGGCCGAATCAACGTGAGGGGTTCGCCCAAGACCAGGCTTGCCCAGATCGCGCCCAACACTTTGGGATGGCCGGGC
>JBGSMF010000340.1:0-5111 GCA_041740315.1 Thermoflexales bacterium | reverse complement strand
GGCTCTAGCGGCACACGCTGCCGCGCGGGCTGCGGCTGACAATGCGGCACGGGCAGCCGCGCGGGCTGCTGGTCATTCTGTGGCAATTGCTCACATGGCTGACCATGCGCTACAGGCCGCCGCTTATGCCATCCAGGCAGTGCAGGCATCAGGCAGTGGGCAAGACGATGTCATGGCGGCTGATCATGAGCGCACATGGCAACACGAACGCCTGCCGGAAGAGATTCGCGCGCTGGTGTTGTCTGCCAGTGAGCGCGAGGCCGCTTCCGACTGAGCCGGTGCACACATTTTGCTCAGCAAGGAGTCAACGCAATGGACGAATTAACAACCTGGTTACTTGAAGGTCCGGCGTGGGTGCGCTATCGAACCCGGATTGATCTGCTCGGCCAAACGGAACGCGCCGCCGAGGTGCGCGCGGCACGCCAGGCCATGCTGGCCGATCCGCAGGTGCAGGGCATGGTGGCTGAGCTGGCCGAGTGGCCTGGCCCGACTTTGGCCAGCCACAAGAACGCCAGCCATCCCTTGCACAAGCTGACCTTTATCGCCGACCTGGGCTTGAAAGCCGGCGATCCCGGCGTGGATGTAATCATCGAGCGGATACTGGCGCACCAATCGCCGGAAGGGCCGTTCCAGGTATTGATGAACATCTCGCCCAAATATGGCGGCACGGGCCGGGACCAATGGGCCTGGGCGTTGTGCGACGCGCCGCTGCTCGTCTACGCCCTGCTCAAGTTTGGCCTGGGCAAAGACAAGCGGGTCAAGGCAGCCGTGCAACATCTAGCCAGCCTGGTACGCGACAACGGTTGGCCCTGCGCCGTATCGCCGGAGCTGGGCAAATTCCGGGGGCCGGGCAGCAAAAACGGCCCTTGTCCTTATGCCAACCTGGTGATGCTCAAGGCGCTGGCTCAAATCCCAGACTGGCGCGATAGCGAGGTCGCCCATACCGGCGCGGAGACATTGCTCACGCTGTGGACCCAAAGTCGGGAGCGCCATCCCTATATGTTCTTTATGGGGACTGATTTCCGCAAGCTCAAAGCGCCGTTGGTGTGGTATGACATCTTGCATGTACTGGGTGTGTTGGGCCAATTTCCCTGGCTGCAACAAGACACCCGCTTGCAGGAGATGCAAGCCGTGGTCAAAGCCAAAGCCGACACGCAGGGTCGTTTCACGTCTGAATCCATCTGGACGACGTGGAAAGCGTGGGAGTTTGGGCAAAAGCGCGAACCCTCGCGCTGGTTGACCCTGCTGGCGCAGCGAGTGTTAAGCTAGAGCCGCCGCGCGCCCTAGCCAGGCAGCATCTCTGGGGGCAAGCCAGCGAGGCGGCCCCATTGCCAGGCAAACTGGCAGCAGCTGCCGGTTTTAGTACACTCCTAGACGGCGTGAATGAATCGAACAATTTTGTGTGGAAAGGAGAGTGAAGCTATTGATATAGAGACGCGATTTCTACGCGGCAATGAGATTTCGGTGCAGAGTGTAGCGGGAGAAAGGGACAACTATCCACTTGCAGATAATTTATTAAACATGAGGATCACTCAAGGGGGTGCAATGGATACCACTTTTGAGTGAAAGCTTAGCCAGAGCCTTTGATTCAACACTCCGCAAGCTGAGTTTACCGTCGGCCAGACGTACTACGCTTAAGGCTAGTTTACGGTCGTCTAATTCTGGATTCCTTTCTTTGAGCTTGGCTATCTCTTGCTCAATTGGCATACGGACATGAATCGCTGGTCGCTGTATCCACAACTCACAAGCCGTTTTCAAATCAACAATTAGCACATGAGGAGGCATCTTCCAGGATACAACAGGAATGTCCTTATAAAAGCCATGCAGGCCGGACAATTTGAACTGATGTTGCCGAGCATGCTGAGGAACAAACTCGGGCAAAGACACAAGCAGGCGATAATCGCATCCCCATGGAATTAGGATAATATCAGGCTCAAAGCCTTTCTCTTGCAACCTCTTCAATCCTAACTCGAAGTAAGGTTGAAGAGATGACCAGCCTTTCTTTGTTGGCAATACTGGAGCCTTGGAAGCCAACCCTTCAACAATCCAGTTTGACTCGTAATGCGCCAGCCTGCTCCCATCCAGATGCCCCATTTCATGTGCAAGACCATTTTCCTGTTTGGTCACGAAAGCAGCCTTGTCGAATAAAGCATATATCCTTGCAAGTTGACCACGTCCCTGTAAGCGATCAACTATCTCAATCCTAGACTCTGGGAGGAGAGAACGTATTTCCGCTTGGCTACTCCATGCTTCCAGCAAGGCTCGGGTGTACTCATTTATCCGGTCTACAGTCAACGGCGACGCAATTACTTGATCCTCTTGGAGATGTTGCCAATGCCGTGCAATCTCGCGGTTAAACTCTAGAAATTGACCGACGATTGCACCGAGATCATCCAGCAGGAGAAAAGGTTTCCACATAGTCGCGTTCTGTTGAATATCTTCACAGATTTGCTTGATTCTATCTAAATGATGCCCTACAAATTCCACTTCGGGTATGTGCGACGAATCTTCTCTTTGCGCCAAGAGGCGAATACCTATCACACAATAACACCGAAGTTGATCGAACATGGGATCAAACGATATTACCTGCCGCGTGTCTGGCAACCCCTGAAATCTTGACCAGAAGCCGCGATGAGCAGGCATCTTGAACGCCTGCTCTAGTACAGCAGCCAGAACGTGTATGTTGCTGAAACTCGGTTCCAAGGGTTTCAAGAACTGCTGGAATAATTCAATAGTCAAAGTACCCTCAGCGTATGAGCGCAGCAAATAGCCTCCAACAACCATGCGCCCCTGCATCAGTGCTTTTTGGGTATCCTGAGGCAGTAACAATAATTGATCTATAAACTGCAATTCTGAAGCGACATCTGCATTATTGATATTTGTTGAACTGTCAATTCGTAGTTGACTTTTTAGTGCAACCTGACGATTGATCAGTGAGCCGCGAAGGAGAGGATAATGAGCAAATAATTCTGGTTCTTGAAGTCTTTTCCAGAGGCGTTGGTAGGTTGGCAGGTCCCTATCTTTGACTGTCTGGTACAAGATGTTGAACAGCACTCTGAAAACAGAGCCTAATAATGTTCCGGTTTGACTGGTTCTGTCCAAAGCATACGCCGTAACAGAGTGTCCAACCCCCAAGATATCATCAATCAGGTCACGTGATAGATAGTTGAACGAATGATATACACCGGCCTCATCTGTTGCCTGCCGCGCATAAAGGTAGATTGTCTCGAAGAAACTAACTACTAGTTCAAAAGCCTTGGCGTTTCGCCGACTGACTGCGTGGCTCGCAGCGACGTACAACCCGTAACAGCAGTGAGCAGCAAACCCGCTCTTGGAAGCGACCCTTAGTACATCATGCAGGGCGATTCCCACAAGTGTGATAACCCACCACTCTCGAATGAAATCCCAATCGCTCGCAGGTGGTGGCTCAACAAATTCGGCATTCAACTCCAAGGCGCGTGCGTACAAATCGAACAACGATTCGAACTGGCTTTCAATGTGTTGTTCAGCGGCGCTGATGGTCAGATCCTTGAGTTGATCAAGAAATAGACGGGGGTCTTCCGTTCGTTCTATATCGCGTCCGAGGATGAGGCAGTGTTGGAGTTTCCTTTGGATTTCTTTGGAGTCCACCAGTGAAGACACGTAGACAAGCGATTCACCTCGTCTAACAAGGTCACCTGGCAACTTGTTGAAGAGTACTGGCAGTCTTTCTTTCCCGTCAGCAGCAGTTTGACGAGCCATCTCAACAAACCTCTCGAACTCGCTGAGATTGACGTCCCTGAAGATACCTTGCCCTGTTGACACAATTGCAACCATTTGGTTGGGTAGAGGCGGGATTGGGAGAATTCTTTTTACACGTAGCCGGTCGAGAATCTGTATAAACAGTCGTCTCCTAAGCCGATAATCCAACTCTTCGTCAAAGCTTTGTAGGATTGACTCATCAAGTGTGTTTTTGAGTATTTCAGACAGGGTTTCCACAGAAGCCACATTTACCGTTTTACGCACAACCAACCACACATCAAATATGACGCCAACCGTCAAGGCAACCAGAGCGAAAAGCAGCCCAGTAGCGACTTGCACAGTTGAAATCAGCCCCAGATGCGCGGTTGCAAGTGTCAGAATGTCCAGTGCGGTCACAAGCAGTGACCAAAACATTACCAAGAACAAGCCAGTACCTTTCAGGTACGTACGAATAACCGAACTCACCGTTCGTCCGTAGAACTCAACGAACAATATCACCAAGGGAAGTACGAGGCCGGTTATGGCAGCGAGAACCTGTGCTGAGGTCGCTATAGCATTCTCAATCCGAATTTCCTGATCGGGTCCTACATGCAGCAGTGGAACCATGTGGCTGAACGCACCGATTGTGGCTGACCAAACGATGGCGGCGACTATAATCGCCACAAGAATAGGGAGGGGGACAAACCGGAAGACTGAGAAGCGACGACGCGGCTGATGATGCAGATGCTTGGATGACAAGATTTGAGCCCGTTCCTGCACCACCAGATCAGAGAGTGTTTGAGGCTCTCGGTGTAGTATGCTATTAGGCAACCCTCTTAGCCTCGATGCCAATGTTTTGCTCACCGACACCTCCTTTGGTGGCTAGAGCTATTTCTCAAAAGGGGTTGAGAAGCCGTCGATAGCATCTCAAATCAAACGCGTGATGTAGCTAGTATTGTATCATAGTGTCAAAAGTTTTCCTACCCGAACTTGTTCGCGCAGCAAGCTTGAGAAACAATATCAGACGTGAGACAAAGTTTTTTCAAGTAGATGAAAGTCATTACCTACACGGCAAATCAAGGTCGCCAGAAGCGGCAGCGGCAGCACCGTCTAACCGGCAGCTGCTGCCGATTCTAGTTTTGCGCTGGCCGCTCCCCGGCCAGCCCGCTATTGAGAGCATTGGCGCCGGCGCGCACAAAGAGGAACACAACGGCTTGCACCGGTTTCTGCATGACTGCGCCCGGTCGGCCTTCCAGGTAGAAAGAGCCAAAAGTTTGTAACGCGCGTTGCAGTATCCACCTGCCAGAAAGCGAGAACCGCCGCGCCAGTTTCCAACCGCTGGCATACAGAGCGGCCACAATTCAAACCGGCAGCAGCTGCCGGTTGCAGTT
>JBGSMF010000339.1:0-29401 GCA_041740315.1 Thermoflexales bacterium | reverse complement strand
ACGCAAGCCTGCACATCGAAACACAATAGCCCACGCTGGCTTCGCAACGCGGGCGGGGGGCGCGTGCCGCGCCCCGGCGAAATCCGCTTCGCGTGGCGCACACCCTGTCTGCCGACCAGGCAGGCTGCACTCCCGAAGGGGCCAAGCGCCAGCGCAGGTGCAAGTGTCGCGGGGTGCTGCCAAAGGCTGGACGAACCCCCCGAATTTGACCAACGTTCGCTAAAAGTGTTGCGCCAGCCGCTCGAAGACCATCTCGTCACCATCAGCCGCGCGGCGGGCACGCTGACCTTTCCCGCCAATTTTATGTTCGTCGCCGCAATGAATCCCTGCCCGTGCGGCTTTTTTGGGCAGTATCTCAAATTGTGTGTAATTTGCAGGTTCGCCCGCAGTTGAACTGCGGGCGGAACGAATTTACACACAACCCGACATACTGCCTTTTTTTGGCGATCCGACCAAGGAATGTTCGTGCAGCCCTCGATTGTCGCCGCTTCGGGATGAAGCGCACGCTACCAAAAACGCACAAGCAAAGTGCGAAGCGGGCCTCAAGGTTTCCGCCTCTCCTCGACGGCAATTCCCTATTGGAATTGCTTGGCTGTTTGCCGCTGCCTCAACAAATAGCCGACATCCATGTGGAGGCGCCGCGCGTGGAATATGAAAAATGCGTTTCTATCCTGGCCTGCTTTGCCGCAGGCCGGGCAGGTTACAAGCTGGACACGACAGGGCAAAATCTCCTCAAGGCAGCGATGGCGCAACGGCAACCGCCATCCTGTTGATTGCAGTTTTCGACAAGAGCGTTCCACCGCATCCTCAAAAGAGTAAAACTACCTCTGACTATCGGAACATAGTTGGAATTTAACCGCCCCACTGGATTGGTGGGGGTAGAAGCGCGAGGTCGTTGCACTATCCCCATCATCAAAGGCGCACAAGGGATGCGAGCAAATTCCTGGCCCCTGCGCCTCTTTTCGCGTTGCCAACGAATCGCAAGTGCCATGCGTGGACCGTTGTGCCGTGAAAATCAGGCCTGTTCCTCAACCTCGCCCGGCGTGCGCCCATGCAGTTCGTAGCGTGGGGTGTGCATTAGCCTTTAAAGCGCACCACCCCCATAGAGTCTATGGAGGTGGTGCGCTTTAACGCCTACTCGCTGCGAAGGACGATGGGCAGGTAGAGCCGACGGGCCGGGCTGACTAGCAGTTGCAAAGTGTAGGTAGCGGGGAGGGTGGCGCTGGCGTCCACCGCGGCCAGAAAGTAGGTCCGGGCGTCAGGCGCTTGCCAGGTCAGTGAAAGACTGTCAGTGATCCACTGGCCTTGTTTGATGAGGGAGTTGCCGTCTGGGTCGTACAATTCCAGAGTGGGCGTGGTGCCCTGGTGAGAAAGCACGGTAAAAGTTAGCAGCGAGAAGGGAGCGAGCGCAAAGTGCACATAGTCTTTATCGGGCGCATAGCTGGCGGTGGGGCTATCGAAGGTGTGCGTCTGCACCTCGCCTGCGATGATGGGCTGAGCTTGCTGCCAGATGTCATCCACTTCGTAAGGGTCGGGCAAGGTGTGGGTGATGACACCGAGGGGCGACAGGATGGTGTTGGGCTGCCAGGGAGTAGCAGCGGATGGGGTTGAGGTCTTGCAGACCAGCGGCAGGAAAAGCAGCATGGGAGATGGGCCGGTGGTGCTATCAATCCGCACATCATAACCAGTCAGGTCGCCGGTCAAATCACCGCGATTAGAAACCCGGACAAAGTAGATTCCGTTGGCGGCCGCCAGCCAGACGAGGCGAGATGAAAAGTGAGGTGCGCCAGCATAGTCGTCGTTAATGGCCAGCAAGGTGCTGCCATCGGTATCGTAAAGCGCCAAGATGGTATCGGCGCGCTGGCCCCAGGCCAGGGTAGTGATAGTATAGACCTCGTTGGCCTGAGCGGTGAAGGTGAGCCAATCGGTGGCGTCGTCGCAAAAGTTGAGGGTGGCAGAGATGCCCAGACCCAAACTGTGTGCGGCGGCGGGCGAGTCGTCTTGCTCGTGGGTGTCGCTGAAGCAGGGGATAGGGGCAATGAGCCTATCACCAAAGTTCACCAGGTAGCTGCCGCCTAGCGTCACGGTGATGACGACCGAGTTGGGAGTGGTAGAGGTATAGCCGGGCAGATCAGTTTGGATGAGGGTGTGGCGGCCCGGCAGAGTGGTAGACAGCGCAAAAACGCCGCTCAGGGTAGTGGTGGTGGTGAGGGCCTGGTCGAGCGAGAGCTGGACGCTGCCCAGCCCGGCCTCGCCTGGGTCTCTAGTCTGGTTGCCATTGGCATCCTCAAAGACCGTGCCGGTGATGGCGGCAGGGACGATGGTGATGGGCGTGACCACGGTTGGCTCAGCATCGCTGTTGTTGGTGGGGTTGTCATCTGGCGTGGCGCTGGAGATGGCGACGGTGTTGGTGAGTGTGCCCTCAAAGCCAGGCTCGACGGTGGTGGTCAAGATAATGCGCCCCCACGCCTGGATAGCCAAGGTCTGCAATTGCCAGACGAGCGTTTGGCCGTTTTGAACAGGGGCAGCCAATGGCGGCTGCGTACTGACCACCCCACCAAAGCTTAGTTGGACAGGCAAGACATCGGTGAGGATGGTGGTGTAGGCATCGGCTGGGCCAGCGTTGGTGTAGAGCAGAGTGTAGGTCAGGACTGCGCCCGCCTGCACCGGGTCGGGAGAATCGAGCTTGGCGATGGACAGGTCGGCAGTGAGTGGGCCAACGGTGGGTGTGACCACCGTCGGCTCAGCGTCGCTGTTGTTGGCGAGATTATCATCGGGCGTGGTGGTGGTGATGGTTGTGGTATTGGTGATGGTGCCGCTCACGCTTGTAGCCACCGTCACTGTGAATACCAGCGTGCCAGCCTCACCCATTGGCAAGGTGGGCGTGTACCAGGCCAAGAGTTGGCCGGTCAGAGTGGGGCCGAACAGCGGCGGGTTGATACTGACCACACCCTCAAAACTCACTCCGTCTGGCAATGTGTCGAGCAGCCAGACGTGCTGCGCGTCAGTTGGGCCAGCATTGGTGTAGAGCAAAGTGTAGGTGAGCGTGCTGCCTGCCTGGACCGGGTCGGGAGAATCGGACTTGGTCACGGACAGATTGGTGGTGGGGGGAGGCAGAGTCGTGGTGACAACGGTCGAGGCCGCGGCGTAATTGTCTGTCAGATTGGAATCGGGAGTGGAACTGGTGATAAACACCGTATTGGTGATGGTGCCGCTAATGCCGGCATTGACCGTGGCCGTAAAGACAATGACGCCTTCCACAGAGCTTGGCAGGGCAGATAGATGCCAGCTTAGCTGTTGCCCGTTTTGGATAGGGTCGGGCAGGGGTGGATTGGTACCGACTATGCCCCCAAAGCTCAGTTCGACGGGCAGAGTGTCTGTAATGTAAACCTCCTGCGCGCCCAGCACCCCGGCGTTGCCGTAGAGCAGGGTATAGGTCAAGGTTGCGCCGGTGAGGACGGGATCGGGGCCATCTTGCTTCAGGATGTCCAAATTTGCCTGCAACACACCGCCAGGGATGACGATCAACGTGGCCGTTCCCTCGTCTTGAGCGGCGCTGGTGGTTGAGGCGGCCGAGACGGTGATGAGATAGGTGCCCGCCATATTAGCTCGCGCCGTGAGCAAAATGCCGGCCATCATGTGCGGTGGGAGGTAGAGTTCATTCACTTCCAGCACTAGCTCCAGAGATGGAGCCGCATTGACATTAAGCGTAAAGACTGTATCCACATTGCCGGTGTTGGTGATGAGCAGCAGGTACGACGCCTGCAAGGTGTTTGTGAGCGTCTGGCTGATGGGCACCACGCCAACCTCAACCGCCTGGAAACCGGTAAAGGTGATGTCGGCTGTGTCATAGTTCTGGACAGCCGGATTCGACTGCGAGCGTGCCGTGACCGCAAACGGGTACGTCTGCGGGAGAGCAAAGTCAAGCTCGCCAGCCGAGAGCTGGACTAGAGTGGATGCGCCAGCGGCCAATGACACCGGGTTGGGACTGAACTCTGCTGTTGAAGAAACAATGCCTCCCGCCATCAACTCGAACGTGTCGGCCGCCTCGCCCGTGTTTGTCACGGTGACATTCCAGGTTCGTGAATCAGTCGGATCCATGGTAACGCTCTCTGGGTCTATGGTCACCTGCACGCCCTGGGACACCACCTGCGCAAAGCCATTCGCCATGCCAATTACATTCGGATCGCTCTGTGAGGCGACGACGACTGTCACCGGATAAGTGGCTGGCAACTCACCTGCCGGAGGCGTGACCAATAGTTGCAAGTTCGCCGCATTGAAAACATATGGGGTCAACGAAAGGGTACTGACGTTCTGTCCATTCGCCGTCAACGCATAGCTCCATCCACTCGGCAGATTGAGGGCAAAGCTGTAGCTATCTTCTATGCTGCCGACATTGGTCACTGTGAGCGTGTAGAGGGCTGGCGCTCCTCGGCCTGCGATGGCCGTGACCGGGCTCAACCTCGCCCGGACGCCAGGGCCATTCAGAACCCCCAGGCCAGCCTCGCTGCTGGCTGAGAGACCTGTGCTGCCATTCGCCTGAACTGTAAATGGCAGCGTGCCTTGAAGCGCCTGCGCTGTGACAACCATTGCTCGCGTGACCGATTCACCCACTGCCAGCGTCACTGGGCCTGGCATGCTGACTGGCAAACCGGCCAGTCCCTGTGTGGTGAACCCATATTGTTCGGCCCGGATGGTCGTGTTGGTCAAACTCAATGTGTAGGTCACTAACTCTCCATGAGTAGTGAACTGCAACGGTGGTGAGATGGTCAACCGAGGACCGGGACGCACACTCAACTCGGCGCTGGCGACGTCTTCTCCACCGCTCACCGGCAGGGCCCGCACCAGCAGCATCCAGTCTTGCGCCTCCGCATCCTTCGGCACGATCATCGTAAGCGGCACTTGGGCCGCAGCGCCGGCTGCCAATGTGACCGGCGACGTGACCATCACCTGCGCGCCTGGGACGCCCAGCACCGTCAGATTGAAGGTTTGTTCCGTCTCGAAGGCATTGGTCAAAATAATCGTATACTGAACCGTCTCGCCAGGCGCTGCGACGACCTGGGCCGGGACGACGTTGACGATGTGCGGCGCTTCAACGTAAAGCGGCGGCAGGCTCAGCCGCGTCGCATTGTCGTTGAGCGTGTAGGTGACTGTTGTGCCGTTAGATATTCGACGAGTCTCTCCCGCTTGCAAGGGCGGCTCGAGCCGCTGGCTCAAGTGACTCTCCTTGAACTGCTCGCGATCCTGCTGATCGTAGCGCCAATAGATCTGCTCGTCCGTCTGTGAAACAGGCACGGGACTGATGGTATCTGTGAGCAGGACTGTACCGAGCAGGGAAAGTGAATGGCGAATGTCAACAAAGTAGCTGTTCCCCTGCCTTGGCGTCGGCGCCTGACAGCGAAAGTTGTTATAGACTAGCCAGTTGGGCGTGGGGTCTGCCACAACCCTCAAGTCGTCGTCCACGCTGACAACGTCGTAGGCGTGCTGGTGCCACAACTGGCGCGTGCTGACCCAACTGTCATCCACGGCCTCGAAAACTCGCACACCGGTATAATCGCCGCCGCAGCCAATCTGTGGACACCAAGAGTTGTTGGCCACAACCACGATCTCGGCATGCCCGTCGGCATCTACATCGGTGATTACTGGTAGCTCGTAGCCTGTTATGGATGCATGCGCCTGGCTGAATAGGATGCTTCCATTGGCGCCATCGTAAACACGCACATTATTCTCATCGGCATAGATGGCCTCGGCTCGACCGTCCCCCTGAAAATCAAATACTGACGAACCGGTAAAGCCTGAGCTATAATCTTTGGTGGAACTCTGCCAGAGGACGCTACCATCGGTATCGAAGACTACATAGCTGCTGTCGCCAGCGACACCGATTTCCGGCAACTCGTCACCGTCAAAGTCGGCTATCGTCGGCGGGCCGCCGTTGCCCATTTGAATCCCCCCCCCAATGCTGCGGGGAACCGCTACTGGCCCCCAGACTATATTCATCATGTGATCTAGCAGATAGACACGACCCCCGTTGTATGGGTCAACCAGCACTATCTCTGCGTAAGGGTCAGAGTCAAAGTTGCCTAGACCATCGGAGGCAAAACTCGGCAGGGCTGGGTTCTGAGCCTGTATGCCGCCTGTGCCAGTATAAACCGTATTGGCAGCTACCACCTCAAGGCTGCCATCTAGATTCACATCTCCCACGACACTCATCACCAAGTTGCCATCCCCACCCCCACTGCCCAGGGTTGTAACCTGGCTGAAATCATGATTCAGAACATAGCGGCCTACCACTATCTCTGGCCAACCATCTTGGTTCAGGTCGGCAACCGCCGGGATGGTGCCATACTGCGGGTTGACGAACGCCGAACTGGTGTATTTGAGATTGCCCTGGTTATCGAAAGCGTACAGCCCACCGGCATCTCGTTCAATAATAATCTCTGGACTACCATCATTGTCGAGGTCTACAACGGCGGGACTGGCCGAGGGCATGACGCGGTAGCTGCTGTTCGTGACGCTGAACAGCTCGCTGCCGTCGTCGCCGCTCAGCACACGCAGAATCCCATCACTGGCATAATTGAGGCCAGTATAGGTCGCAAATATCACGTCGGGAATACCATCGAGGTTGATGTCGGCCACTGCGGGCATGTTGACAACCTGGTTGTAGGAACTGGCGGTGCTGAACGAGCTCTTTTCCCACTTTAGAACAGGCGTAAATGTGAACGGCGCTGTGCTCGTAATGGCGTCGGTTCGCTCCGTGGTGATCATTGTCGTCACCGTCGCCACCCCACCGGGAGCCACCAGGCAAGGCGAAAAATCGTACGTGATCTTCAAGCTCTGCCCAATCGTCAAGTGTGTGTAGCCTATAGCATTGGGGATGAGCGTTCCATTTAGGTCGAGCAGGCGGACCGTAGCGGTATAAATGCCCTGCTCCAGGCCATCAATGTCGAGTGAGCCAAGACTAAATGGCCCACTGTTGTTCACGGCCACATTAAAGGGAACGGCCAGACTCTGGCGCACTGCGCCCGTGGCATCGGTTAGACGCACATCGGCCGTCGTGGCCGCCCGCATGCCGGACGGATTCGCCAAGCGTATGCTGACGCTGGCGCTGCCCGTGCCAATGTTCAAAAAGTCGGGGTTCAGTGTCACCTGGGTGATGGCCAACAATTCACTCACGACCCGCACGCTCACCGTTCGAGTGACTACCAGGCTGGGCGCTTCAGCCAGCCGCAGGCTGACGGAAAAAACCTGGGTGCCCAGCGCATCTGGTGTGATGACCAGCGGTACTTGCTGCGCCACGCCTGGCTGCAGGGAAGCCGGCGCAGGCGTGGGTACGCTCCACCCGACCGGCACACCAGACAGGGCAAACTGCGCCGTGGCCGGGGCGTCACCGTTGTTGATCGCCGTGAGCGTGCTTGTCACTGTTCGCCCAGGGACAGTCGCCAACACACTCGGCCAAGCAATGAGCGAGGGATTGTACGACGAAAGCAGGCCGAGGGCCGGTCCCAAGTCCTGGCACAAGAGATCACCCAACACACCACGGTCAGCAGCCAGGTCGCCCGGCTCGGTGTGAGCCCGAATCTGCGCAGCGAGCGCCGCCAACTGGGCCGTCACCGCCAAACCCGAATAATCTTCTAGTTGCGCCACCACTTGCTCCATCGCCGTGGCCGCACGGTCGCGCTGCTCCAGGTCGGCGAGGTTAGTCCATAGTTCTAGTTGCGTTCGCAGATTGTCTACCGCAGAGGCTAACCCAGGATCGTCCGCAGGCGCTGCCAGGGCAGCCTCGAAGGCGCACACCACTTCGGGAGCGCGGACGGCAACATGCACAAAGGTTGTCTGGGTGTAGGCCGTGCCTGGCGCGGGGCTGGCGATGCGAATTACCTTGTTGTCGCCTGCGGCAGAGCCAGTAGTCGTAAAGGTGACGACTTGCACGTTGGCGAGGCCAGCTCCCAGCAAACCAGTGCTGGCACTATAAACCACAGACCAGGTAGTCACTGGCAATGTCACGGCGATCGGAAAGTCGCCGGTAGTGTTGCCTATGTTGCGCACCGAAAGATTAAACGTCGCAGCCGCATCTGGAGCCACATAGACAAGCTGTGGGTCCGCCATGACCTGATTGAACGTGACAGCTGGGACGGTGAATACGTCTGCATCACTTTGCGTCAACACCGGGTAATCTACCGCTGTGGCTGTAACTGTAAAGGTGTACTCTGTGCCGGCGAGCGGCAGCGCTGTAACCGTAGGCGAAATGTACAGGCCAATCTGACCAACATCGCCAGCGGGCAAAGAGAGTGTGATAGTCGTTTGACCCTCGGCACCACTCAGGACGAGCCAATCAGAGGGGAGATAAGGACCAGAGATAGAGATAGAGAACGTATGTGATGTGGTCGAGGTGTTAGTGATGTCAATCGTGTAGGCCGCGCCAGGCAATTGTACCCGACTGTTGTTCGTGTCGCCAGGCAAGGCGTTCGGATCAGCCGGCCCCCACGGGACGGTAATGAGCGGATCCTCAGCTACATCAAGCGCCATGCCTTGATAGGATATTGTGCTCACAGTATGCACTGCCGAAGCAAACAGGTCAGGATATGTGCTCGACTGAGCCGTGACCAGAATGGCATAGTCGCCAGGCTCTGCGCCCAGCGGCGGTGTGGCGCTAATCAGGCCACTGGCATCAATCGCCACTTCCCAACCTTTGGGTGCTTCAACCGTTACGGTAAAAGTGTCGGTAAAGTTGGATGAAATCAGCGTCCGGAAATACGTGGGCGTGTTAGGGTCAACCACAGATGCGGTAGGTGAAACAGCCAGTGTAAAAAAGGAGGCGTCGCCGACCAACTCGACGTGATCGGTGGTGGTAGTAGCCTCGGTGACAGTGATGGGGCCGGTGTAGCCTGCAATCGCCAAGCCATTGGATGCGTCTACAGGCTGGCCACCGACGAGGAAGGCACCAGTGGCCGGGCCAATCATCAGGCGGGCATCTTGAGCCTGGCCGGAAAGCGATGGCGCAAAGTTGGGCGCGGCGGTGTGGCCGGAGCCTGTGATGGTGGTGGTGCTAGTGGTGACAAGCGTGAAATCGCCGGTATAGACATCTGTGCCGTTGACAGTGACGGACACATCGCGCAGCTCGAGCGTGTAGGGTTGCGTGGACGAAAGCTGCGCAGTGTAGGTGAGCCAGTGGGTGCCCGCGCCCAGGCCAGGGAGGGCAGAGGCGTAAAGGGAAGCATTTTCCTGGCCAATTAGAGAGTAGATGATTGAGCCATTGGCCAGAGCGGTGGACAGACTGGTTTGAGTATAACAAACTATTGAGCCGGCTGCCAATGGCACGCCACCAGACGCATCGTAGATATATGTCACAGAGTTTCGCAATGTCGTATAAGCTAGGGTCGTCGTTATTCCCACTATATTCCAGAACGCCTGCAAAGTGTCTGAGATGGCTATAGAGTTCGTGCTGGCCTGTACAGTAATAGCTGGTCCAATATAGTCTCTTGTTACTGTGACAGCGATTTGTGTCTTGTTTGCCACTGGTCTTGCAGATCCATTTGATACAAGGGTTATCGGCAACGGCGGATCCAGGCCCAGCTTGTAGGCAGCAAAAGCTCCTATGACAAAGCCAAGTGCGATTGGTATAAATACGGCCCATATCTCCAAAGTTGTTGGAACAAACCCACCTCTTGAAAGGAGCGCCTTGATTCCCTCAAATATTAACAAGACATCTGCAGATGCACCAAACAAATCCATAAGTTTCTTGACATCTTCAAAGGGAACTCCCAACACATTAGCAATAAACTTGGCTGCAAAGCACACAAATACCTGGTAGAGAAAACCAAGCACAATACCTGTGCCCAATAACTTGATAAATATGCTTAGATAGGATTGTTCAACCATTGCCTGGTGTAGGCCATTTTCCATCATATCCGTCATGCGACCAGTTTCAGGATCAATGCGCCACCAGCCAACTGTAGTGCTTTCCCCAATTGTGATCATTCGTTCAGGAACAATAACAATGTAACCAGCGCCCAAGTCGGCCGTAATACGAGCCTTTGCTTCTACAGATAGGTCGAGAGCGGCCAATTTGTCCAAGGTGTCGGAGGTCAGCGCTATCATGGGAACACCTTGCCGAGATGCCTCGGCGGAGATAGCGAATGTGCTGATGACTTGCCCGCCTGTGGCTAATGATAACAAACTTCCTTCTAGCCATGAGTAAAAGTATCCTGCCAACATCCGATATCCACTGTCGGCTTGCGTTACTTGACCAGGGCTGGTGACAGATCGCTTTGCCATACGCTGCAAATCTAGGTTCAGATTTGTTTTTATCGTTTCGGCATCACTCGACTCAACCTGACTAGATGCTATGAGGATATTGGAAGAGTCGGCGTAAGCGAGGACCATCAAACCGCTAGCTAATATGCTATCTGAGGTATCAGCATAATTTCCAAATGCCAAGTCTAGCGCGCTGTTTAGCATAGTACTCATTTCTTGTACAGCTTGCTGGCCTTGCCTAATTTTCGCCATCTGCTCTGATGTAGGATTGGTTATTTGAGCCAACGTCTCAAGTTCTGCTGGATCTATGTTCAAGTGGTCCAATTTGCGTTGCGCCGCGCTTTTGAATTTAAGCACGGCTGTGGAGGGTATCTCGCTAGTAGATATGAGGATGGTGAACAAATCATAGCGATTTATTGCGGGTTCCGCCCCTGTGCTTTCACCTGCGTTCACTGTCCCCCCAGTTTGCCGAACCTCAAAACCGATTCGGTCAAAAACCTCCCGGATATAGGTTTCCACGCGTCCATCAGCATCGCGGGTTTCAAGGATCAGCCATTCACCAGTGGTAAGAAAAGTGCCAAATGGAAAGTTGGAAATCATATCCTGGAAGGGATGTCCCTCTAGGAGTGTCTCGATCCCGCCTCCTCGAAAATAAGGAATATAAGTATGCCGCACCCAAAAAAAGACCATTCCTGTCTGAGCATTCGTATTCACCAGATGCCCCAATGTGACCGGGTTGCCAACCAATTCCACTGTATTAAACACATGCATGAGTGGATAGGCATAAGACAACCCACTATTCCCCACATTCAGAGGATGATACTGTTCGACCTTGATTGTAACCGTTACCTTGTGCCGCAAGTTATCCGGCACCTCGGCAATGCGGTCGGTGCCGTCGGCAGCCAGGCTGGCGTAAAAAGTTTGGCCGGGCGCGGCGTTGGCAAAGGTAGGGTCGAGGTTAGTCCACCCCAGGCCGGGTATATAGGCTTCTACCCACCAGTGGTCAATCGTTTCTTCCAGTAATTGCGGGTCATTGGCCGGATCAGCCAGATCTGCGCCAGGAGGAATATGGCCAATCACGCTGGTTGGTTCGGGGAACATTGACAGAATGAGCGATTGGGCCGTTGTGGTAATCAACGCGCCGTGGCGATAGCGGGCGGGCACCCCGCTGCCGCGCAGCATAGCAATGAGCAAACTGGCCTGGTCCAGGCTGTTGCCGGCCTCGCTCCACAGCGTGCCGCGCGTGCCGCGCAAGCTGCCTTTGTAGCTTTCGTAACCCAGCGAGCGGACATAGGCAAACATTTGCGCCCAATCGTTGCCCAGTTCGGCCGCTTTGGCCACCATGTATTCGTCATAGTAATCGGCGTCCACCGTCCACATCAGCCAATCGCCTATCGGCTCGCCGCCAATGGTTTCGGGCGCCAGCGTGGCCGGCGCGGTAGACGCAGATACAGCCCGTCCCTGGAGCGTGCCCCAGGCAGTTGCGCCTGTATCCAAATCAATAAAGTCAGCAATGCTGGTGGGCACACTGATTTTGAGTGTGGCGGTGATGCTGCCTAGAGGCGGAACATCGCCCAGGTTCCAGGCATATTGGGATCCGCTGCGGTCAGGCATGGGAGACGAGGCCACAAAAGTGGCATTGTTGGTCAGCGAATCAGCTACCAGCACATTATGGATGACATTGGGATCATTGGAAAAATCTATGGCTGCCACAGCATTGAGCGTATCGGTAATGGTAGCTGAAGGTGGCAACTGGGGCAGAGCAATGACTGGGGCCTGGTTGTTGGTCACCGTAAACGTAATGACCAGCGTGCCAGAGATGACGCCGGCGGCGCGGTAAGCTGATTGCACCCGCGAAATAGAGATGGGAGCAGCCAGCGAGTCCGGTTCGTTTTGTGCCGTCGCCTGCATAGCGCCGATGTCCATCAGCAGCCCATTCGGCTCGCCATCGGGGCCAAGCGCGCCCAGGCCGTTAAACTGTTGAGACAGTTCGGGCGGCAGGGATTCTTGCAATGCTTGCGCCATCGGCGAATTTGTTTCGCCCATCAGTACAGAGAGTGAGCCATTCTTGGCCGAAGCAGCGTGCGCCACGCCAACGCCAAACAAGAGCGCCAACGCTGGCGGCGGCGTGAGCGAGAGAGTTAGCGCGATGCAAAGAGCGGCGGCAATAACCTTGTAGAGTGTGCTGCGAGTAATCATTTTGATATTACCTCCTGGCAATTTATTGACGTTTGTGTAGCTAAAGGCCGAACACCTTGCGGATATAATTCTTGCTTTAGATGGACAAGTAATTCAGCCACCTCCCCAGCATTGTGTTTTATGAAATAATGGTCGCCTCCTTCGATGACCACCAATCTTACTGACTGGCTAAATTTTTCCCATTGTTTGTATTCTCTACGGTACCCTTTTGTCACAGGATCTTGGCTGCCCACAACGCAGACGATGGGCGCCTTTAACTGTTTCAAACTCTTGTTCTCGATAGCGGACTCTAGGTATTCGGATGCATATTGACTCTCTTGCCGAAAGTTTCTCAATACGACTTGTATCTCCCCCTGGTCTTCAATATCGCCAAATCCTAACGATTTGAGAAATGCCCAGAGCCTCTTGTCAGATGCGAATCTGAATTCCCGAATCACCTTTAAAAGGAAATGCTGCGCCTTTGAGCCTGGCGGACTCAGCAAGGCCCCTCCCAAGCAGATTGCGTCAACCTTAATATCAGAGTCTTCTAGTAACCTGCCAATCTCGATCGCCAAAGCTACACCTCCACAGTGTCCATACAAGATGAGGGAGCCATTGACCTTTGTCCTAATTTCTCGAACACAGATTTCCGCAATTTCTTCGAGCGGTTTCGGCTCGTCGTCCTGACGGTTCAAGTCATGCCCTGGTAAAGCGACTGAGTATAGCGTGTAATGCTCGGCGAGGGCATCTGCCAATGGTTGGTAGACGACTGCATTGCCTCCAGCATAGGGTATGCATACCAAGGAAAATGAGTTGCTTCCGTCAATAGATTTATTAAGCTGGTGCAAGAGATCCCTGTTTATCACGCCGGTTAAAATATGTGCTGCCAATTCCCGTACAGTTGGGTTCTTGAACAAATCAAGGACAGTTATGTTCTCTCCCGTCTTCCATACCACGCCGACTGCTTTGAAAGAATCCCCTCCCAGATCAAAGAAATTATCATCGATGCTCACCCTCTCCACTCCCAGGACCTCCGACCAGATATCCACCAGCCTTTCCTCAATCTCATTACTCGGAGGCATAAAGTTTCCTTCAGGGTCAGGCTGAGTCAAGTCCGGCGACGGCAGGGCGCGTCGGTCCACCTTTCCACTTGGCGTCAGCGGCAGGCTTTCTAGAAGCACAAAGGCGGAGGGGAGCATATACTCTGGGAGCCTCTCTCTCACAAAATCCCGCAACTCGTTCACTGTGGAGAATGATCCTCGCGCCAAAACAACATAGGCGACCAGCCTCTTTTCTCCTGGCGTATCCTCCCGCGCCAAGACCACATTCGTTTGTACGTCAGGGTGTTGGCCCAACACCGATTCGATTTCTCCCAATTCGATCCGAAACCCGCGGATTTTCACCTGGCGATCAACTCGACCGAGGAATTGAATGTCGCCGTTGGGCAAGTGGCGCGCCAAGTCCCCTGTCCTGTATAGTTGTGCCCCTGGTTTATCACTGTAGGCATTGGGGACGAACCGTTCGGCCGTCAACTCTGGCTGGTAAAGATATCCCTGGGCCAGCCCACCGCCGCCCACATACATTTCGCCGGCCACACCCAACGGCACCAATTGCTGGTGCTCATCCAAAATGTACACCTGCAGATCTGGAATTGGCCGCCCAATCATGCTTCCCGGCGACTGAGTCAAATCCATGATGGAGAGGGAACGGCAAGTCACATGGACGGTCGTCTCCGTGATGCCGTACATATTGACTAGCTGGGGGCACTGATCTCCATGCCGATCAAACCAGGGCTTCAAGCTATGTAAATCCAATGCCTCGCCTCCAAAGATGACTCTCCGCAGGGCCAACTTTCGAGACGCTTTACGAGCTGTTTCGACCTGGATCAGGTAATTAAAGGCCGAGGGAACCTGATTGAGTATTGTGACTTGCTCCCGATTCAACAGCTCATAGAGTACATCTGGCGACCGGCTGACCTGGTATGGCACCACGATGAGCCGTCCGCCATAGATCAGGGCGCCCCACAACTCCCAGACTGAAAAATCGAACGCATAGGAGTGGAAAAGCGTCCACACGTCGCTCTGGTCAAAATGGAACCAAGGCTGCGTTGCCTCGTAGAGACGCACGACGTTGTAGTGGTTAACCAGAACTCCCTTGGGTTTACCCGTGGAGCCAGAGGTATAAATCACGTACACAGGATCTGTCGCCCGGCTTGCTTTTTTCTGATTATCGGTTCTCTCGCGGGCAATCTCACCCGCGACCCTATCTAACAATAGGATTTTTCGGCATGTACCGATAGCCCTTTCCACTGTGCCTTGCCGAGGGACAAAAGCCAGACCTGCTATTCGTTTGAGGGCGTCATCGTCGGGCAGCTTTTTGTCGTTTTCCAGCATTGCCTCAACAAGTTCGGAGAGAGTCAGCTCGCCTTCGCCCAAGACAACCACATCCACATTCCGATCCGAGAGGAGCGTGGTATATTCACTCGTAGCATACGGACCACCTGTGATAATTGGGATGGCGGGGAGCCATTGTTTCATCAATGAAACGGCTCTGTGGAAAAAGTCTTTGTAGAGAGAAAGGGTCCTAATGCCGATGACATGGGGCCGAAACTCGTCAATGAGGCTTTTCAGTTCGTCAAAACTGCCAAAATCTATCATAGACTTGAGGATTTTGCCTTGGATCTTGTTGCCAAATTTCCGGTTCAGGTATGTCATCAAATATATCTGGCCCAGGGGCGCCTCTACCACGTTTTTAAGTTGATCCGGCTCATCGCCAAAGTGCTGGGACAAATCCATCAATAAAATCCGCAGGCTGCTTTCAGAGGCCAGGGTCGCCCTGGCTGTGTTCTCTCTTGTAGAGATCGGAGACGAAGGTCGAACTGCAGCATCTTTGCATGCGACGATATCCTCCGAGCGAAACCCTTCATTGCCCAGGAGACGTGCAATGTCGGGATAACTCTCCAGTCCGCCGGGCAGATAGCTATCATACTTGGCGACCAGTTCTTTGCGCGTGAAAGCTTGTTTTTGAACGGGAATGACGCTCTCCAGGCGTTCTGGCAAGAGGAAATAGTCTTTCATAAAGCTGGCCTGATATTCCCGCGCAAAGCTTTTGGAGAAAGGCATCGCATCAGTTGGTTCATGGAATGCCAGCCGGGCGGATCTCTCGATGGCCTGCTTTGTCACGCCATGTTCCATGGCCAGGCGGGCCATGCCGGTATTGGGGAATATCTTTAGGGCATTGAGGAGTGGAAAGTGCAGCCACCTGATGCTCTTGGTGAATTCCAGCGTCATCCAGACTTCCTCTTCGGTCTCTGTGGGGAAACCAAACATCGTGAACAAGTCCAAGATGATGTGAGGGTGCTTGGCACAGATATAGACGAGGTTCTCTCTGAGTTTCTCGATGTCAAGGTTCTTGCGGATAAGCCGCTGCAATCGAGGTGATGCCGTTTCCAAAGCCAGAGACATGTGCACGACACCGGCTTCCGACATCAGATCAATGTGGTCGGGAGTCAAGATATCGCCCCGCAACCCACTGGGGAACATGAAGCGCACTTTCAAGTTGTTCTTTACCACGAGGCTAAAGAATTCTTTGCTGTTTCGTCGGTCAAGGTTGAAAATGTCATCCAGGAAGCTAAATGTTCTATACCCCCTATCGTACTGAAGCCGGACTTCATCAAAAATATTCTGCGCCGAACGAGCAACGTGCTTCTTGGGCCAAAGCATGTGGCAGTACAAGCACTGATACGGGCACCCTCTGGTCGCGATCAGACTTATACCCTTCATGACGTAACCTTCCCCAATATACTGGTCGTACTTGCGGTAATCCACCAAGCTTCTGTCGGGAAAGGGCAATGCATCGAGATCCATAATCGGAGTTCTCGCTCCTGTGACGCATATCTCTGTGCTCGCATCCCGCAGGTTCTGTAGCCATGTGAATGAAATGTCTCTGATAATAGGGTCCCGAGTCAGCAAAATATCGGCCCGGCTGTCGTCCAGCACGGAGCAAACCCTGTCTGCCGGAGTTTGAACGTCAATAGGCAGGTAGGCTCCGCCAGCCTTTAAGACGCCGAGGATGGTCATAATCATCTCTGGTGTACGATCCTCCATCACAGCAACAATCGAACCACCTCCAACCCCGTTTCTCTTCAGATAGCGCGCCAACTGGTTCGCCTGAGCATTCAACTCAGTATAACTCAAGTGCTGGTCCTCAAAAACCACCGCGACGGCATCAGGGGTTCGCTCTGTCTGGGCCTCAAACAGATTGTGAATACATTCGTCTTTGGGAAACTCGCGCGCGCCATTCCATTCGACCAACAATTGATAACGCTCTGTCTCTGTCAAAAGTGGCAGATATGCAATCCGCTCGTCTGGATCTGCCACAATACCTTCTAGCAAGAGCTGCAAGTGCTCCAATAATCGCGTCATCGTACTGGCATCGAAGAGATCAGTGTTATACTCTAGCACCCCTTCCAGCCCTTGCTCCGAGTCCCACATGACCATGGCCAGATCAACCGTTGCAGTCCCCTTATCCACTGCCACTTGTTTCCAGGTCAATCCGGGAAGCTCCAAATCTTTTATTGGCGCATTTTGAAGGGCAAACATTACCTGAAACAAGGGGTTGTGGCTCAGATTTCGCTCCGGTTGGAGTTTCTCAAGCAGCATTTCAAAGGGCAGATCTTGATGAGCATACGCACCAAGCGTCACCTCTCGTACTTGTCTGAGGACATCCCGAAAACTTGGATTGCCGGCCAAGTTGGCGCGCAATACCAACGTATTGACAAAGAAGCCGATCAACCCTTCGACCTCTGCTCGATTGCGGTTGGCAATCGGTGAACCGACCACGATATCAGTTTGCCCGGTGTAGCGATAAAGCAGAACCTGGAACGCAGACAGCAGTGTCATGAACAACGTCGTGTTTTCCTGGCGACTTAGCCTCCTCAGTGATTCGGATAGTTTCTTGGGCAACATCACGTACTGGCAAGTTCCCCGAAAAGTCTGCACAGCCGGATGTGGTCGGTCTGTGGGCAAGGTCAACATAGAAGGCGCATCAGCCAGTTGCTGTTTCCAATAGTCCAGCTGTGTCGCCAGAACCTCGTCCCGCAGCCACTGGCGTTGCCAGACGGCAAAGTCAGCATATTGGATAGAAAGTTCCGGAACTGGCGCTGGCCCTCCAACAGAGAAGGCCTTGTACAATGTTGCCAACTCCCAATTCAGCACTCCAGCAGACCACCCATCAGAAATGATGTGATGCATCGTCAGAAGCAATACATGCTCGTTTTCCGATAAACACAAAAGTTGAGGGCGCAGCAATGGCCCGCGCGTCAGGTCGAAAGGTTGCCGAACTGCCTCCGTCGCCAACTGCAGAATCAGAGTCTCCTGCTCCGGCCTTGACAACGCCCGGAGGTCAATCACTGGCGATGCCAGGCTTGGGTCTGGAACGACGATCTGCACTAATTGTTCCTCCTCTATAGCAAAGACTGTGCGCAATACCTCATGCCGCCGCACGATTTCGGCCAGGCTCCTGGCCAATGCATTCACATCGAGTGCGCCAAAGAGGCGCAACCCTTGCTGCAAGTTATAAACAGAGCTATCCGGCGCCAGCCGATTCAGGAACCACAACCGCCGCTGCGCAAAGGAAGCCGGGAGGGGTCTGTCGCGTGGAACAGGTTGAATGGGGGATGTTGAAAGACCCAATAGAGACTGCCGAGCAATTTCAACACGTTCAGACAACCCAGCTACAGTCGGAGACTCAAAAAGGTCTCGCAAGGGTAATTCCACGCGAAAGGTTTCACGAGCGCGAGAAATCACCTGGGTCGCTCTGAGCGAATGCCCTCCCAGCTCAAAGAAATTATCATGCGCGCCTATCCGGTCAACCCCGAGGACTTGAGACCAAATCTCCACCAGCAACATCTCCGTTGGCGTGCGGGGAGCAACATATACCTGCTCTGATTCTGTCCTGCTCCTGCCAGGCATCGGCAATGCTCGATAATCCACCTTGCCATTTGGCGTTAATGGCATGCTTTCCAAGAACACAAAGGTTGAGGGCATCATGTATTCGGGCAGCTTTTCCCCAAGATAGCTTTTTAACATCGGCGCTAATCGCTGCACGAGCTTTTCACGCAACGGGTTATTGGCATACGTATGCCATGAGCGAAGATTAACCATCTCCTGCATCCACGACGCTGGTAGGGCTGTATCAGATCGCCCATCCTCTGTGCGCCGTTTGAATAGGACGTCATAATGCCCATCCACGTCGGTACCTGTCCAACGCATAGCCACTGTGTAGGACAATTCGTCACCCAAGGCCCACAGATCCTCAATATCCACCCCGCCGTTCGGGCTCATTCTCTGGAGGACATTCCGCAAGTCTTCCACAGTCTCGAACGCCCGGGGAGCTGACACCAGTTCCAGGATTCGATTTTCTATCACGAGGCGCGCATTGGGTACCCGTGCGACACCCAAAGTCTCGGGGTGTTTTTCCTGTAACAAGTTTCGGAGCATTGCCAGCGTTAACCCATCCTTTTCCCAGTCCAGCTCTGCCATAGAGATCGCGGAGGAAGGGCTCATCCCAATGTGAAGGATGACGTCGTAGCGGAAGCGGGTCAGCTCGTTGTGATAGCGCCCTCGCTTCAGGCAAACCTCTGCCCAGCCGATTCGCGGTAAACAGGATTTGAGCGCTGTGAAGAACACCGGGTCAATGAGCAGTTCTTCTTCTTGTCCAACTCCCTCGAGAATATGCCTTAGCAATTCCTTTACTGGGAGCGACGGCTCTGCCTGATAGAACTTGATGGAGGTATGGTAAGCTTCCAGTAGCGTAAGACTGCGCACATCTCCTACAAAGACATGACCACCAGCAGCAACGGCGTTGACGGCGCCTTTGAGAACAGAGATCAGATAATCTACATTGGGAAAATACTGGACAACGGAGTTTAGAATCACCGTATCAAACTCTTCGGCCTCTATACCCGCAAAGTCATCTGCCATTCTCTGAGACAATATCACCTGCGAGAGGCCGCGTTGTGTCACGTGATTCTGAAGTTCATCCAGCACTATGGACGAAAAATCTGTTCCGCAGTATCGCGCGCAGTGTGGAGCGATCTGGAAAAGGAGCAGCCCTGTGCCGCAGCCAATTTCCAATACGCGGCCTGGTCGTAGGGCAAGAATGCGCTCGCTGGTGCGTTCAACCCACTCGTGCATTTCCTGTGCCGGAATAGGCTGACCGGTATAACTGCTATTCCAGCCCACAATATCAAATTCCGGGTCGCTTGGCGACAGCGACCGATCATAGATTTCATTGTAGAGTTTCTGCCATTGCAGGATTTGTTCGGTGACCAATTGGGATCCTCGCGCCCCTATTTCGGAGTATCGCGAGGTTGGCACCACATAAGCCACCAATCGTTTACCTGCCCCGCCTGCCAGGCTGGGGTTGCCGGGTTCGTCTTCCTGCGCCAGAACAACTCCTTCCTTTACATCTGGGTGTTCTCCCAATACTGACTCAATCTCCCCCAGCTCGATACGGAAACCCAGAATTTTCACTTGAGAATCCAGGCGTCCCAAGAACTCGATGTTTCCATCCGGCAAATAACGTGTCAGATCGCCGGTCTTGTACAACCGTGCCCCTGGCTCGCTGCCAAATGGATCAGGGACAAAACTCTCAGCGGTCAACCCTGGCTGGTTGAGGTAGCCGCGGGATACGCCATCGCCACCAATGTATAATTCGCCGGGAATACCTAGGGGGACAGGTTGTTGACGTTGGTCCAATATGTAGAGCCTGGTGTTTATGATGGGACGGCCAATGGGAATACTTGCAGAGTTGGGCGCACCTGTAGTGGGCAATTGATATACACAACATCCTACGACAGTCTCGGTCGGACCGTATTCGTTAATCAGCAGTGTGTCGGGCGCCGCAGATTGCCAGAAGGCAATGTGCTCATTCAGCAGATTTTCGCCGCCAATGATGAAAGCGTGGGTGCGGCCTTTCACCGCCTGCGGCGACAACTGCTCACTCAGCAATTGCAGATGAGCCGGTGTAATCTTGATCAGGCTAAAATCAAGCTCGCGGCGCAGCGTCTCCCCCAGAGCTGTGACATGATCATCTTCAGGCAAAAGTAGTACCTGCTGCCCCACTAGCAAGGGCGCGAACAGACCAGTTATCGTCAGATCAAAGGAAATGGATGAATGAACTATGGTGCCGCACCCAACTCCAAGAGGATAGACCTGCCCACACCATGTGAGATAGTTCACTAGCCCACGCTGCTGAACCATTACTCCTTTAGGTTTCCCTGTCGAACCCGATGTATATATGACGTATGCTAGATTGGCGGCTGTCACCCCGCTCACAAGATTCTCTACACTCTCCTGGGCAACAGTTTGCCAGTCAGCGTCCAGGCAAACAACGTTGGCTTCATGGGTGGGCAGTCTTCCTACCAGCCGCGCCTGCGCCAGCAACACTGAAGCTTGAACGTCTGCTAGCATGAATGCCAGCCGACTCTGGGGGTACGAAAGGTCTAAGGGCACGTACGCTCCACCTGCCTTGAGTATCCCTAACAGTCCCACCACCATCTCCAATGAGCGTTCCAGGCAAATCCCCACTCGCACTTCTGGCCCCACTCCTAATCTCTGCAGGTAATGCGCCAACTGATTCGACCGTCGGTTCAGTTCATTGTAGGTGAACGCCTTGTCTTCAAAAACCACCGCTATCGCATCAGGGGATTGCGCCACCTGGATTTCAAACAGCTCGGAAAAACTTTGGTCTTGCGGATACTCTACCTTGGTGTTGTTCCACTCGACCAGTTCTTGGTATCGCTCAGTTTCGGTCAGCAGCGACAACTCTGAGATCGGTCGTTCAATATCAACAGCCATGCCCTCTAGCAATGTCCTCAAATGACCCAACATTCGGATGGTGGTATCTGTGTCGAAGCGACGGGTGTCATACCATAGCTCCAGTTTCAACTCTGGGCCGGGTACCGCCACAAAGCTCAAAGGAAAGTTGGTCTTTTCAAAAGTGAAAACCTCGTCAATCTGAACATCGCCCAATTGAGCCCCTGTTGCAACGGAAGAGTCGAGAGGATAGTTCTCAAAGACCTGGCTGCTCTCAAACAGAGGCAATCCAGGTTGCATATCACTCCACTCTTGTACCTGCACGAGCGGACTATATTCATACTGACGCATTTCCAATTGCTGGTTCTGCAAATCCCTGAGCCAGTTCAGCAACAAGGCCGCCGGTATCACTCGGGTTCGTAACGGCAGCGTGTTGACAAAGATCCCCACCATTGACTCCACTCCCGCCAAAGTCGGTGGGCGGCCAGAGGTTGTAGCGCCAAAGACTATGTCCTCCTCGCCGCTATACCGGCTCAGCAAGAGCGCCCATGCTCCCTGAACCAAAGTATTGAGTGTCAATTGGTATCGCCGTCCCAATTCTTCCAGCGCGGACGTCAGTTCCTCTGGAAGCCAGATTTTCTGCCGGTCATAATCCTCATCTTGGCTTGGCAAATTGCCGGCCAATCTATCTACCACGAAAGGGGTCGGTGCAGTAAAGCCGCGCAGGTTCTGCCGCCAAAATGCCTCCGCTTTGGAGAGGTCTTGTTGCTGTAGTCGGGCGATGTAATCTCGATATGGGCGGCCGCGTGCCAGGTCCAGGTCATGACCCTGACAAAACGCTCCGTACAAGGCAAGGAGCTCTTGTATAACTATAGACCCAGACCAACCGTCCATCAGGATATGATGGAAACTCCAGACAGACTGATAAGCATCTTTAGAGAGCCGGATAAGATTCAGACGCATCAACGGGGCAACGGATAAATCAAAACCGCGCTGCCGGTCTGCCAGCAAAAAGTCCTTGAGACGCTTACCTTGTTCATCAGGGGGCACATCTCGCCAGTCGCTCTCCTCCCATGGTGCTTGCAGTTGTTGATATACAACCTGGAGCGGCTCATCCAGTCCTTCCCAATAGAACGCAGTCCGAAAAACCGGATGCCGTTCTACTACTCGTTGCCAGGCTTGACGTAATGCTGAAACATTGAGATTGCCAACCATACGAAAGCTAAACTGCTCGAAATACACGCCAGACTTGGGGGTGTACAGAGTGTGAAAAAGCATTCCCGCCTGTATAGGGGAAAGAGGATAAATATCCTCAACGTTTTCCAGCTTCATGCCTCTCCTCCTTCGTTCTGTCAATCAAGCGGGCCAGCTTGTAGAGTTTTTTCTCATCCAGCTTTGCCAGCGGAAAATCGGAAGGCGCGTATTCTCTTCTCGCAGACGATTGGCAGTGTTCAATGACGATACGCAATTGCTCAATATAGTCCTGTGCAAGACGTTCGATGGTGGAGCGTTTGTGTATGTTTGCGCTGTAGGTCCATGCCACCTCCAATCGTCCGTCAATGATGATCGCGTTTATCTCCAAAAGATGGTAGCGGGATCCTTGAAGGCTCCGCACTGGCCCGCAATTCTCGTGGGCCAAGGCAAAAAGAGTTTGCTCGCCCCAAGCGTTATCCAACCGGCCCAAGTAATTAAAACTCACTACTGCCTGTGGCAGTGCCCGTAGCTTTTCGACGACGTTCTGGTCTTTGCTCAAGTAACGCAGGACCCCATAGCCGATGCCCTGTTTAGGAACAGAACGTATTTGCTCCTGGATTGCCTTCAAGGCTTTTCCCGTCTCCATTCCATCGCTTATGTCCAACCGTAGTGGAAAGGCCGTGGTGAACCAGCCCATTGTGCGCGATAAATCCACTTCGCCTATGTCTTCTTCCCGTCCGTGCCTTTCCAGGTCTATCAACAACCCGCTTTGCCCCGTCCAATGAGAAAAGGCGCGGGCCAGCCCCATCAGCAAAACTTCGATGATTTCTGTCTGATACAGCGCGGTCACCTTCTGCAACAACATTTCTGTCTCTTCGCTGCTCAACGAGACCGCCACACTCTCTGTCGTTGCCACCGTATTCGCGCCTCGTTCAGGATAATCAACCGGAAGAGATGGGGGGCGGCGGCGCGTTCCAGATAACCAAAAATTCGTTTCATCTTGTAACGGCGCTGACTGCGCATATTTTTCCAAGCTCTCGGCCCATTCTTTGAACGAAGTGGTCTTGGCTGGAAGCATGATGCTCTTGCCCTGTTGTATCTGTTCATAGCCTGTGCGCAAGTCTTCCAACCATATCTGCCACGATACCGTATCTACGATCAAATGATGCATGACTATCAGCATACGGCCCGCCTGATCCGCCCCTAGGCAAAAAAAGACCGCGCGGAATAATGGCCCCTCCTCCAAATTCAAGCTCTTTTGCACCTCGGCCGCCGCCGTCTCTATCCGCGCTCGATGCGTATCTTGCGGCAGCGACGACAGATCCACCCAGCAAAACGATGCTTCTGATTCTAACCCCGCATCGGTTTGCTCCCAGCCATCTGGCCGCCGCACGAATCGCAGCCGCAGCGCGTCGTGGTGGGCCATCAGGTGGCTCACCACCCGCGCTAACATCGCTGGGCGTATGCCCACCTGTGTCTCTAATAACAGCGCCTGGTTCCAGTGCCAAGGCTCAATCGGCACGTACTCAAAGAACCAGCGCTGAATCGGCGTCAGTGGCAGTGGCCCCGTTACTATACCCTGTTCTGCTTCTACTTTTCGCCCTGCGCCTACGACCGCTGCCAGCTCGGCGATGGTCTGGTGATCGAAAACCTGCCTCGGCGTGAGCGGCAACCCTGCCTGATTCGACCGTGCGACGACCTGGATGCTCAGAATCGAGTCTCCACCCAAATCAAAGAAGCGGTCATAAATGCCAATCCGTTCCACCTTGAGCACTTGCTTCCAAATCTCTACCAGCGACTTTTCCACCGGCGTGCGAGGGGCGACATAGGCGGTTTCTTTGAGGTCGGGCTTTATCCCCTTGAATGTCGGCAAGGCGCGACGGTCCACTTTGCCGCCAGGTGTTAACGGTAGCGCATCTAGCTCTACAAAAGCTGACGGAAGCATATACTCTGGCAAGCGCTCCTGCAAGAATTTGCGCGACTCTGTGATTGTGACAGAGCGTCCTTGAGCAAAAACCACAAAAGCCACAAGGTGTTTGTCGCCAGATTCCCCATCTTGAGCCACGACTATCACCTCACGTATCGCCGGATGTCGGTTTAGCGCGGCCTCGATCTCTCCCAGTTCGATGCGAAAGCCGCGGACCTTTACCTGATGGTCAACCCGGCCAAGAAATTCGATATTGCCGTCAGGCAAGTAACGGGCCAGGTCGCCGGTCTTGTACAACCGCGTTCCCCCCTCTATCTCCCCCCGCTGCTGAGAGACAAAGGGATTGGGAACAAACGCCTCGGCTGTCAGTTCAGGCCGGTTCAGATAACCACGCGCCAATCCGGCGCCGCCAATATACAACTCGCCTATCGCTCCCACGGCTACCGGCTGCTGATGTATATCCAGAATGTATACCTGTGCATTGGCAATCGGTCGGCCTATGGGCACCTTGCCTAGGCTTTTGCTGGTCTTTACGTCGTGCGTCATATTGTAGACCGTGCTGGTGATAGTTGCCTCGGTAGGGCCATAGGCATTCAAAAACTCAACCTGCACCCCAAGCTGGCCGGCCAGCGAGCGCAGTTTATCAAGAATAGGCTGCTCTCCTCCCGTCAGTAGCACCTTCAGAGAGGGCAATCTAGAGCGGCTGCTTAAACCCTCATAGTCCACCAACTGATGGCAGAGTGTAACGGGCAGGTGCAAGATAGTAATACTCTGCTGTTCACAGAAACTTGCAAGCTGATGCGCCAGCAGACCGGAAGGGATCTCTGGCAGAACTAGTGTCGCACCGCTGAGCAGAGTGGGAAAAATCTCTTCCCCGGCAGCATCAAAACTCGGAGAGATAAATTGCAAAAGACGATGGGCCGATGTCAGTCCGTAGACCTTGATCATGGCTTGAGCATGGTTGACCAGTGCTCTATGAGAGACCATGACCCCTTTGGGCCTGCCGGTAGAACCTGAAGTATGAATCACATAGACCAGAGCCTCGCCTGTCACCCTGCTAACAAAATTCTCAGAGTTTCTTTTGGAAATAATGTCCCAATCGGTATCCAAGCGAACGATCCGCGCTTTATGCTCTGGCAGCCTTTCGGATGCCTCCCGCCGCGCCAATACCACCGATATCTGTGAATCCTCCAATATGACTGCCAGGTGTCCTTTCGGGTACATGGGGTCCAGCGGCACATATGCACCGCCCGCTTTGAGAATACCGAGCAGCCCTACAACCATCTCCAGTGACCGCTCTGAGCAGATGCCTACCAGCACATCTGGCCCTACTCCCAGTTCCTGTAGATAGTCTGCCATCTGATTGGAGCGCTGGTTCAAGTCTCGGTAGGTTAGATGCTGGTCGTTGAATGTCACCGCAACCGAGTCAGGGAACTGTTCCACTTGCGCCTCAAAAAGGTCACAGATGCGCTCGTCGCGCGGTTCAGTGCGCGTTTCATTCCACTCCACCGAAAGTCGGTATCGCTCGGCCTCTGTCGTCATCGGCAGTTCAGAGATTAGCGCATTGATGTTTTCTATCCCCGCTCGTAATATGTTCGTAACATGCTCAATGAAACGCTCGATGGTGTCCCGTTTGAACACGTTGACATTGAACGCCACTCGTCCAGCTACCCGGCTCTGTTCTCTAGCGAACGTCATCGTAATGTCGTTTTTCACTGCAGGCATATCACCATGAATGTCTTTTAGAATCAGCGCGATGTCGAACAGGGCGCATTTGTTCTCCACCTCCCCTCTTCCCATGTCTTTGACGAGGCGGGCAAAAGGATAGTGTTGCCGAGCATAGGCATCCAACAAAGTTTGGCGGATATCCAAGAGAATCTGACGAAACGGCAATTGATCCTTTATTTCGCACACGATTGCTAGCGAATTAGACATCCCCTGCAGATGAGGATCCTCTTTCAAGGCCGGGCTCCCTACGGCAATAGACGTATCGCCGCCGCCCATGTATTTGTGAAGGCACACCATCAGGGCCGACATCAAAGTTGTGTACAGCAGAAAAGGGCCATTCCCTGTGAGTTGGGCCAATTTCTGGCACACTGCCTCGGGCAAATTCACCTCGACAGTATCCACCACCGCCGAGTAGCTCTCTGGCCGTGGATAATCTAACCTGAGATTGGCAGGCTCGGTTCTCCCAGACAATTTTCCAACCCAATAGTCTCGCTCATCCTTCATCTTCTGGTCAAAAACTAGCATCCTTGGTTCTACTACGCTCATTTCGCTCCTTCCACGCATCCTCTCAATAGACAACTAAAAGGCCATCTTGTACAGACTCCATTGTCGGCGCTGCCTGCGCTTATCATGCTCCCTAGTCACCAACTCTATCAGCTCCGCACTCAGCAGAGAGTGTTCCTCGCAGATGTTCAGCAATACGTCTTTTGCGTCAACAGACCACAGGCTCGACAAATCAACCTTGCAAAGATAGTCTGATATCACATTGGCCGTTTTGGATTTTGCCATGACCATTAGGACAGAATTGGGAAAGTCTGACAGGAGGTGTTTAAAGAGGCGCAACTTTGTGCTAACGACGCCGCTCTCTGCCTCTGAAATTCCACGTGGCCGAAACATTGTCATATCGGGAAGGGGATCCTTTCCCATCAGATAATATTCCTCCAGTTTTGCCATATAGTCGGTAAAGCAACGCACTTGGATATCAACCTGATATTTCTCGGGATAAAGGTACAACAGAGAGCAAGGGTCGGTCGAGAGGTTGTCGTATTCAAACTCTACGAAACGCGAGTATTCGGAAAAGAGTTGAGTGATGTAACTCAATGTGGCAAAAACGGTTTCCACTGTATCGAAGGGCAGATAGTGGCCAAAGAACAGCTGAGCTTTCACATTCTCCTTGGCGCCCATATAATCAAGGCATTGCTCCAATTCAGTGTTGGTGTAAAACAACCGATTATCCTTGTTTCTCCTTCGCAACTCGGCAACACCGGTTTCTGGCGAGATCTCTATGAGGGCCCAGCGGCAGCTTTTTGAGATGGCGTCCATCAATGGCCTTGAAGGTATCCGCCAACACCCATAGCCAAAAGCGATATCAAGCTTTTCTTTCTCTATTCTTCTGAACAGCTCGATGTACCATTCATCACTCCCTTCGAACTCAAAACTGGTATAGAAGAAGGAAAACCCAAACGAGGCCGCTTTTCGTATCGTATGAATCACAGAATCAACAGAACGGACGACCGGTTTGTTTCGATTGCTAATCCGCCTTTGCGCTTCGACGTTTCCGCCACAGAACGAACAGGCATACGGACAGCCGCGCCCCACCTCCAATAGAAACTGCGGCATGGAATTAAGCGGCGTGAATCTCGTCGGGAACGTGCATAGATCCCTGTACCACTTCCAATCTCTCAATAAATCAACCTCGGCAAATTCGAGACGTTCCATGTCGTGAGCTGCGGCAACATATGAGATTTCGTTGACGACCAATTCGTTTTCATTTCTTCTCCAAACAAGGTTGGGCACATCGTCGAGCGCAATATTCGAGCGATTGTCCAAGCTGCCGAACAACCTCCTACAGAGTGCAACGATGGGAACCTCGCCATCCCCCCTGATGATTGCGTCAACCGCGAGGTATTCCGACATGATTTCCCCGGCAAAAAAGCTGGCTGTGTATCCTCCCAAGAACACAAACACGTCAGGATTCAGTTTCTTGATCAACCTTGCGGTGTCTAGTACGCCAAGACTTTGGTTTGCCCAGTGACAGTCTAGCCCCACAGCGTCCAACGTGCGGAAATCCAGGATATCCTCAATTTGATCGCCTGTCACCAAATCGAGATGGATTATTTCTGCGTCAATCCCGTTTTGTTTTAGAACGCTGGCCAGAGGGAAAAGCCCCATGGGCATGTAGAAAACATTCTTCTCTGAAACATCTTTGCGGTTAGCAATGTTCTTGTTGCCACAGTGAATGAGTTTTACGCACAGTTGTCCTTCAGAATTCACTCGCTTTCCTCCTTCATGCCGCAAAGCCGAATTGCTCAGACTGGCTCATAGTATGGAGATCAGATAACTCTTCCAAACGGCCGATTTTTTTGTCCTCTAAGAGTGGAATCTCAATTAGTCGCCACTCTGGGCGCGTTGAAATCTCTCCCAGCAAGACTAGGAAACGATCTGATAACGCTGCAATCACGGCGTCGTCAAAACAATTTGCGTTGTACACCACAGTTCCCGCCAAACCATGCTCCACTGTTTCCCACATGGACAAAACCAGGTCAAACAACATCGCCTTGCCGCTGTCTTTAAGCAGAGACAGACTCATACCCAAGATCTCTATGGCCTGTATTGGGCCATTCTGGAAAGTGAACACAACCTGCAATGGCGGATGGCGGCTCAGATCGCGCTCTGGATGTAACTCTCGTATCAGTCTACCGAACGGCAGGGCTTGATGGGCACACGCATCCAGTATCACCTCGCGCACCCTGTTCAACAACTCGCTAAAGCTAGGGTTGTCCCCTAGATGCGTTTGCAACGCCAGTATGTTGGTGGAAAACCCGGCCAATTCCCCTAGTCTGCCCCGACCGTCGTTAGAGATAGGCGAGCCTACCAAAATGTTCTCTTGCAGCGTGCAACGGTACAGCAGTGTTTTGAACACCGCCAGCAATACTGTGAACAGGGTACTTTCCCGATTGCCCAGAGCCTTCACCTTCTCAGTCAGGTCTTTGCCCAGCAGCAGCGGCCGATATTTCCCCCGAAAAGTGTGAACCACGGACCGTGGGCGGCCGGTGGACAACTGCAATACCGGCCAGTCACTGCCCATCTGCTTCCTCCAGTGGGCTAACTGCGCCTGCAACACACCGTCCGAGAGCAGAGATTCTTGCTCAACCTCGCAGGCAATCTCGCCCACAGCCTCATCCAAGAATAGGATTTTTCTGTTTGCCCTACCCTCTCGCCGGCGAGGAATAAAGGCAAGGCCGGCGATTCGCTCCAGGCCATCTTCCCCTGGCAGCTTGCCGCCACACTCCAAAACCGC
>JBGSMF010000338.1:0-32228 GCA_041740315.1 Thermoflexales bacterium | reverse complement strand
CAGCCGAGCGCCAACGGCCAGGGGCAGAAACAATTCCAGTCCGGCAATGTCAAAGGCCAGCGTCGTCACGGCGAGGAGAATATCTTGCGCTGCCAGTCCTGGCTGCCGGCGCATGCTGTCCAACACGTTGACCACAGCCCGCTGCTCAATCTGCACCCCTTTGGGCTTGCCGGTAGACCCGGAGGTGTAAATGGTATAAGCCAAACAATCGCTTGTTACGCCGGCTGGTGGCGCGGTGAAAGGCTGCCGAGCGATTGTTGCCCACTCTGCATCCAGGCACACCACCTGCGCAGTGTGCTCTGGCAGGGCGCTCAGCAGGTGGGTCTGGGTCAACAGTACTGATGCCAGAGTATCGGCCAGCACAAAGGCCAGGCGCTCTTGAGGGTGCGCCACATCCAGCGGCAGATAAGCCCCCCCTGCCTTGAGGACCCCCAGCAGCCCCACTACCATCTCTAGCGAGCGTTCCACGCAGACCGCCACCAGTGTTTCTGACCTTAGCCCCAACGCTTGCAGGTGACGCGCCAATTGGTTGGCGCGGCGATCCATCTCTTGGTAGGTCAAGTGCTGCTCGCCATACACAACGGCGACAGCATCTGGCGTCTGCCCAGCCTGCGCCTCAACCAGGGTGTGGATGCAGGCGTGCCGGGCATAGTCGGCCTGGGTGGCGTTCCATTCTACCAACATCTGCTGCCGCTCGTCCGCCGTCAGCAGCGCCCAGTCTGCCAACCGTTGTTCAGGATTGGTCACAATGCCTTCTAGCAAAGCCTGAAAATGGCGCAACATCCGAGAGGCTGTTGCGGCCTCGAATAAATCGGTGTTGTACTCTAACGTGACCACCAACTGGGGCAGGTCAATCACACCCAGGCCTAAATCAAACTTGGCCGTCTCGCTGTGAAACTCGAGCGATTCCAGGGTCGGCCCGCGTAATTCCAGCGGCGGCGCGGGTGAATTTTGGAGAACAAACAGAACCTGGAACAGGGGCGAGCGGCTCAGGTTGCGTTCTGGTTGTAGCTCTTCTACCAACCTTTCAAAGGGCAAATCCTGGTGTGCGTAGGCTCCCAGCGTCACCTCGCGCACGCGTTCTAGCAATTCGTCAAAGGTGATATCCCCGCTTATGCGAGTCCGCAGCGCCAGGGTGTTGACAAAAAAGCCAACCAGCTTTTCCAGCTCGGTCCGGTTGCGGCCGGCGATAGGTGAACCTACAACAATATCGGCCTGGCCGGTGTAGCGATACAGCAGCGTCTTGAACGCCGCCAAAAGCACCATAAACAACGTGATGCCTTTTTTCTGGCTCAATGCTCTCAGCGCCCCAGACAATGCTTGGGGCAACACGACCAACTGGCGCGCGCCCTGAAACGTCTGGATGGGTGGGCGCGGCAGATCTGTGGCAAGTTCTAGAGCGGGCGGAGCGCCTGCAAGCTGTTGCTTCCAGTAAGCGATCTGAGTTTGCACCACTTCACCCTGCAACCACTGCTGCTGCCAGATTGCAAAATCTGCATATTGGATTGGCAACTGGGGCAGCGGCGATGGTCTACCCGCCGCAAAAGCTTGGTAGAGTGCGGTGATCTCTTCGGTGACTAGCCCCAAGGACCAATCGTCCGAGACAATATGGTGCATGGTCAATAGCAAGATGTGCTCTTTTGCGCCCAGCCGCAGCAGGTTGGCGCGCACCAGCGGGCCGCGGGCCAGGTCAAAGGGACGCCGGGCTTCTTTGATGGCAAGCCGCCGGACATGGGTATCCTGCTCTGCCTTGGGAAACTCGTCCAGATCTATTATGGGCAGGGCTATTTCCAAGGCCAGGGCGATAACTTGAACAGGGCGGTCCTCTAGCGTGGCAAAGCTGGTCCGCAAGATCTCGTGACGCTGAACGACGTGATTGATGCTCTGTTCCAGCGCTTTAACGTTGAGCATGCCAGTCAGGCGCACAGACGTATAAATGTTATAAGCCGAGCTTGCAGGCTCCAATTGATCCAGGAACCACAGCCGCTGCTGGGCAAAAGAGAGCGGCAAAGCACCGTCACGCTTGGCTGGCTTGATGGCCAGGGTGTGCTCCTCCACTGGCACGGAATCACCTCGTTGCTCTTCAATCGCCTGAGCCAATTCGGCAATGGTAGGCAACTCAAAAAAGCGCCGCACAGGCAATTCAACGGCGAACCTGTCTCGCACTTGAGACATGATTTGCGTCGCAAGCAGCGAATGGCCGCCCAGTTCAAACAGATTATCGTGCACACCCACCGGCGCAATACCCAAGAGTTGCTGCCAGATAATGACTAACTGCGCTTCGAGATCATTGCGTGGGGCGACATAGGGCGTTTGCAGGGTGGGGCGTGGATGCTTTTCTCCGGGTGTCCCGACATGGGAGGCGTTATCCAAAAGGCGCGCCGGCGTCAACTCAACAGTTTCTTGAATCAACGCGGCCAGCGGCCGGGTGCAGACAGCAATTTGAGGCAGGCGGTTGCGGGCAAGAATGCGCTGAAAAACCTCGCTGCCCTCATCTGGCAAAATCGCCTGGCTGAAATCGCGTTGATAGGGCGCGGCTGCTGGGGGGCGAGTTTTGGCGTCCCGCGAACTCTCCAGGCGAGACGCGGCCGCCTCATCCACCCGTCTTGCTGTAAATTCCCCAATGTCTACAACGAGCCACCCTCGTTCATCAATCAGTGTTACCTGAAAGGCCAGCGTCTCTCCGCCGGCAGCGATGCCTGGCTTGAGACGCACGTGGCTGTAAAAGCGAGCCGGCAAGTCCGCATAGACACGCACGCGTTCAAAGGACAGTGGCACATAGAGATGCCCGGCGCTAAACGCCGACACGCCAAAGCTGGTGGCAATATCCAGCAGGGCTGGATGCAGCTTGAGGCCTTCCATGTCCGGCGCAAATTCATGGCTCAACTCGATCAGAGCGATACCTTCGTTGTGGCCAATGTCAACGCGCTTGAGGCTGCTAGTCCAACGCGGGCCGAACTTGAGACCCGCGACGTTAAACTCGGCTCCGGCAGCGACAACTTGAGAGACATTGCACCGCGCCTGAATCGCTTTCAGATCACATTGCGGCGGTGCGGCATCCAAGTATCCCAGTTGTCCAATTGCATGGGTCTGCCACAGCGGCTCGCCACTGGCGGATATGCCGGCCTCGCTCTTTATTTGAAAATCAAATCCGTCCGCTCGTTCGCCAAGAATGATGTGGACGCGCTTGTGGTCATTGCGCCCAACCATCAGAGGGGTGGGAAAAACGGCCTCGCGAATTTCAAGCCGGGCGCCCGGCGCGCGGTCTGCAAATGCCGCGCGCGCCAGTTCCAGGTAAGCTGTGCCGGGCAAGGTCGGAAGACCCATCAGGATGTGTTCAGATAAAACCCAATGTTCCGCCGGACTCAACACTGCACCGTAAACCCTTTGTTTGGCCGTCTCCTGATGGACACCAGTCACCAGTGGGTGGTTAACATTTGTTGTGGAAAAAGGCAACGGCAAGCGTGTAGCGCTGCCATAACTTAGCGGCGTATTAACCGCCATGCCCACTTCTCCCCACGTATCCCAGTTAATTGACACGACCACCCCTGATCCATCACGAGCGTGAGCAAAAGCATCCAGAAATGCATTAGCTGCGCAGTAGTCCAACTGCCCCAGGCCCCCAGTCAGCGCGGTGACCGAAGAGCACAGGATAAAAAAATCAAGCGGAATATTGCCCAAGACAGCTTCCAAGACTCGCGTTCCCGGCACTTTGGGCGCCAAGACTGCCTCGGCGGCCTCTTTTGTCTTGAGCTGGATGGTTCCACCGCCCGGTAAGCCGGCCGCGTGAATGACGCCGTGGATCGCGCCAAAACGCTCGCAAGCAGCACGAATTACTCTTTCCATTTGAGGTTGATTAGTCACATCGGCTTGCACCGCCAACACCTCGGCCCCCAACGCTTCCAAGTCCTGTATGGCCCGGATGCGCGCGCTGGTGCGATCTTGCGGGTCGTGCGTCGCCAACCATTCATCCCAATCCTCGGGCTGGGGAAAATGAGAACGACTAGTCAACACTAATTTGGCGTGAACTGTCTTTGCCAGGTAATCGGCCAGCGCCAGCCCCATGCCGCCCAGTCCGCCCGTTACCAGATAGACACCTCGCTCGCGTAGTTTGCGGGCCATGGGGACTGTGAGCGCAGTCAATGGCGTCGGCTCAAAACTTTGCACCCACCGATTGCAGCCGCGATAGGCAATGACCGGATCTGATGTTCCCCAATCCAATTCGGCGACGAGCTGTTCGGCAATCCGTGCCTCTTGATCCAATCCGGCTGTAGGCAGCACAATGTCAATGTTACGGCAGGAGATATGGGGCATCTCTTGCGGAACGACCCGACACACTCCTAACAGGGTAGCCTTTTCAGGTTGAACAAGCTCTGTGCCCACAACCTTGTGAACGTTGCTTGATACAACCGCCAAGTGCAACTTTTCAAAGCCTTGCTTGTCGAGCGACTGCGCCAGGAATAACAAGCTAAAAAAACTGCGTTGCAAGGTTTGCTCGGCGGAATCAGGCGAGGCAAGATTCCACAAGTGCGCAATGCCGGTCGGCGATTGATGACGCTCACGGAGCGACGCCATCAGCGCCTCGTAATCGGAGGCGCAAGCCGGGCGAAGCATATATACACCGTCTTTGGCCGCAAACTGTTCACCAGCCATCACTTTGATCACTTGATCCCCGCGCGCTTCTAGTTGCCGCGCCAGCAGATCGCTCAAGCTGTCGCCGCCGTCGAACAAAAGCCAACACTTTATCTCTTGGGGTTCGCCCGTGGGCGGCATGGTGCGTTTCCACGAGGGGATGTAAAACCACTCGGCAATGTTTGGGTTCTTGGAAAGGGAGCTGGGGCGCGAACCTTTTCCTGGGTTGATCCAATAGCGCTGCCGCTCAAAAGGGTAGGGGGGCAGAGGCACACGTTGGCGGCGCTCGTCGCCGTAGAAAGCGCGCCAATTTATCTCCAGGCTAGACAGCCACAAGCGTCCCAGCGTGGTTAGCAAAAAAAGGCGGTCGGTTTGTGTGTCGTGAGGATGGCGCATGGAAGGGTAAATTGTCTGAGCTGACTGCTGCCTGGCAAAAGTGCTCAGAGTTCGGCCAGGTCCTACTTCTAATAATACCTGATCGGGTTCCATCAGCAAGGTCTCTATTCCGTCTGCGAAACGCACTGTCTGCCGCAGGTGCTTGGCCCAATAGTGTGGATCGGTTGCCTCTTCAAGTGTGATCCACGTCCCCGTCACGTTGGATACAAATGGAATAGCCGGCGGATTGGGCGCGCTGCGTTTCACGCAAGCGGCAAAGGCATCCAAAATGGGGTCCATCATTGCTGAATGAAAGGCGTGCGAGGTATGCAGCCGTTGGCAGCCAACTCCCCGCGCCTCTAATTGGGCTTGCAAAGCATCAATTGCCACCGCAGTCCCCGAAACCGTGCAGAGCGTGGGGCCATTCACGGCAGCCAGAGATAGCGAGGGTGCTAGGAGAGGCAAAAGTTCAGCCTCTGACAATGACACGCCAAGCATTGAACCGGCAGGCAACTGTTGGATGAGGCGTCCACGCTGCGCCACCAATGCCAGTGCGTCCTCCAGGGCAAACACACCCGCCAGGCAGGCCGCCACGTATTCGCCAATGCTGTGGCCGATCATGCCCGCCGGCTGCAAGCCCCACGCCTGCCACAATTTGGCCAGGGCATATTCGATCACAAACAAAGCCGGTTGGGTAATGGCGGTTTGATCGAGCCGTTCGGCAGCTGATTCTTCTTTCGGATAGAGAATATCCAACACGTTGAGACCCAAATGAGGGCGCAACACATCTGCGCAGTGGTTGACGGTGGCGCGGAACACGGGCTCTGTTTCATACAGCCCATGCCCCATGTTCACGTACTGAGCGCCCTGCCCGGGGAACATTAAAAATACAGGGCGATGCCTGGCCTGTTCAAAAGAAGTGAATATGCGTTTGGGGTCGTCCTCTCTCAGGGTTGTCACAGCGTCTTCCATGTCGCTACAGATTAACATGCGGCGGTGGTCAAAGGGATGGCGTCCCACTTGCAGCGTAAAAGCCACATCGGCCAGGTTCAGGTGGGGATGACGTTCCAAATGCGCAGCCAGATTAGCCGTTGCTTCTTCCAGTGCTTCTTTTGTTTTGGCCGACCAGATCAGCAACTGCCCAGGCCACCCCGCGTCCGCCGGCGCGAGCGGCGGCGCTTCTTCCAAAACAAGGTGGGCATTGGTGCCGCCAATGCCAAAGGAGCTAACGCCGGCCCGGCGCGGCTGTCCATCCTTCGTTTTCCAATCGCGCAATGTGGTGTTGACGTAAAATGGGCTGTGTTCAAAATCAATCTTTAGGTTGGGTTTTGTAAAATGCAAACTGGGAGGCATCTGCTTGTGTTTGAGAGCCAACGCAGTCTTGATCAGGCCCGTTACGCCTGCGGCCGCATCGAGATGGCCGATATTGCTCTTGACCGAACCCAGCGCGCAAAAGCCGCTGGCCGATGTTTCGGTGCGAAAGGCCTGGGTCAGCGCCGCCACTTCAATCGGGTCGCCCAGGGCTGTGCCTGTGCCGTGCGTTTCCACGTAGGTGATCGTTTCCGGGTTTACATCGGCCACTGCCAGGGCCTCGGTAATCACTTCTACCTGGCCTTCTTCACTGGGGGCGGTGTACCCGATCTTGGCTGCTCCGTCATTGTTGATGGCCGATCCCTTGATGATGGCCCAAAGGGTATCTCTATCTTTTAATGCATCGGCCAGCCGTTTGAGAACCACAATGCCCACGCCGTTGCCGCTCAAGGTGCCTTGGGCGTCGGCGTCAAAGGGCCGGCAGTGCCCGTCAGGTGATGCAATTCCGCCCTCTTCGTAAAAATAGCCCGTTGTCTGCGGCACCCGCAGCGCGACCCCGCCCGCCAGCGCCATATCGCACTCTCGATTAAGCAAGGCCTGGCAAGCCAGGTGCGTGGCAACGAGCGAGGTTGAGCAAGCGGTTTGTACTACCACGCTTGGTCCTTTTAGGTTCAAGCGATAAGATACCTGGGTGGCCAAAAAATCTTTGTCGTTGCCGATCATGATCTGATAACCGGCCATTCGGCCAAAATCCTGGCCAGTGTACAGGTTATTTAGCAAATAAGTGCTGGCGCTTACGCCGGCATACAGGCCAATCCGTCCGTCGTACTGCTCGGCATCGTATCCGGCGTTTTCCAGAGCATGCCAGGCACATTCCAAAAAAACGCGATGCTGAGGATCGGTTATCTCGGCTTCGTGTGGATTGAAGCCAAAAAAGCGCGCGTCAAAACAATCAATATCGGCCACAATGGCGTTGGCCTTGACATAGTTGGGATGATTCAACGCTTCAGGGTCAGCTCCGGCTGCCAGCAGCTCTTGGTCGTTGAAAAAAGTAATGCTCTCTACCCCGTTGCACAGATTATGCCAAAACTGGTCCAGGCCGTCGGCGCCAGGAAAGCGCCCCACCATGCCAATGATGGCAATGTCGTATGACTGATCTATATCTTTTGTGTCGCTCATACCGCATTCTCCAAAAAACGGCTCTTTCGGCTCTGGCGGGAAAACGTCGTGCTGCCAAAATGGTTGAACCACCAAGGACACTACGGACACCAAGTGGCGTTTACTCCTTCGTGTTCTTGGTGCCCTTTGTGGTGAAATGAAGCCGAACTATGCCACACTCTCCCGTTAGACCCAGGAGAGCCCAAAAAACTAGGGTCGGTTGCGCCGTCCCTCTGCTCGCTGCCGCACCGATGCCCGGCGAGCAGCCGCGCGCTCCTTTGTCTTGCGCGCAATATCTGCCTGCTCTGGCATCTGGCTGAGATGTTGAGCCAGGGCAGAGATTGTGGTGTACTTGAACATATCGGTCATTGGGATGTGTGCGCCAAATGCCCCTACCAGTTGTTTGTGTACCCACACAACCAATAACGAATGTCCGCCCAGGTCGAAAAAGTTGTCTTCCACTCCCACCTGCTCGACGCCTAACGCTTGCCGCCATATATCTGCAATGGCGTGCTCTGCTTTGCTGCGCGGCGCAATGTAGGCCGTTTCCAGGCTCGGGCGCGTCGAACCAGGTTCAGGCAAAGCGCGGCGATCTATCTTGCCGCTGGGCGTCAGCGGGAGGGCATCGAGCATCACAAAGGTCGAGGGTGCCATATAGTCGGGCAACTTGAGCAGCAAAAAGCGGCGCAGCTCGCTGGCAGTGAGGGCGGGTTCGCCTTCAGACACCAGATAAGCTACCAGTTGCTTGCCGCCGCTTGCCTCTGCGCCATCTCGCGCTACGACCACAAGCTCTCGGACTTGCTCGTGCTGGCTCAACACAGCCTCAATCTCGCCCAGCTCGATGCGAAAGCCGCGCAGCTTGACCTGGTGATCGGCCCGTCCCAAGAATTCAAGCACGCCATCGGGACGGTAGCGGCACACATCGCCGGTCTTGTACAAGCGGCTGCCGCCTCCCGCGTCAGCGGTTGCAGGCAAGCGGGTTCCCCCCTCTATCTCCCCCCGCCTGCGGGGGGAGTATAGGGGGGAGGCAAAGGGATTGGGGATAAAGTGTTCTGCCGTCAGCCCAGGCTGTTGGAAATAGCCTCGGGCCACCCCCTCGCCGCCGATGTACAATTCGCCAGAGACGCCCGGCGGCACAAGCTGCAAGGAGGCATCCAAGAGATACATCTGCGTGTTGGCAATGGGGCGACCAATGGCAATTGGCTCCTCAATATTTAGCCGGTGAATACTTGACCAGATGGTTGTTTCTGTCGGGCCATACATATTCCACAGGGTCTCGCTGTGCGACAGCAGTTGAGCTGCCAGGTCGGGAGAGATCGCTTCACCGCCGCACAGAATCCTGGTGATGTTGCCTGTCCAGCCGGCGGCCAGCAGCAGCCGCCAGGTGGCGGGGGTCGCCTGCATGACCGTTACTTGGTGAGCGGCCAGGGTGGCCATCAATTGTTGGGCATCAGCGCTCACAGCCGGGCTGAGCAAGATCAGCCGAGCGCCAACGGCCAGGGGCAGAAACAATTCCAGCCCGGCAATGTCAAAGGCCAGCGTCGTCACGGCGAGGAGGACATCTGGCGCGGCCAATCCCGGCTGTTGGCGCATGCTGTTCAACAGGTTGACCACAGCGCGGTGCTCGACCTGCACTCCTTTGGGCTTGCCGGTAGAGCCGGAGGTGTAAATGGTATAGGCCAAACACTCGCTTGTTGCGCCGACGGCCGGCGTGGTGAAAGGCTGCCGGGCGATTGTAGCCCAGTCTGTATCCAGGCAGACCACCTGCGCGGTGTGCTGGGGCAGTGCGCTCATCAAGTGGGCTTGGGTCAATAGCACAGGCGCTCGGGTATCGGCCAGCATAAAGGCCAGGCGTTCTTGAGGATGCGCTGCGTCCAGTGGCAGATAGGCCCCGCCTGCCTTGAGAATTCCCATCAATCCTATCATCATCTCCGGCGAGCGTTCTACACAGATCGCTGCCAGCGTCTCTGTCCTTAGCCCCAACGCTTGCAAGTGATGCGCCAGTTGGTTGGCACGGTGGTCCAGCTCGTGGTAAGTCAAGTGTTGTTCTCCACAGACAACGGCAACCGCATCTGGGGTGCGCTTTACCTGCGCTTCCACCAGGTTGTGGATGCAGGCGCGCCGGGCATAGTCAGTTTGGGTAGCGTTCCATTCTACCAACACTTGTTGCCGCTCGTCTGCCGTCAGCATCGCCAGGTCTGCCAACCGTTGGCTGGGATCGGCCACGATGCCCTCCAGAATGTTCTGGAAATGCCCAGCCAAGCGGGCGATGGTTGCTGCATCAAATAAATCAGTATTGTATTCAAAGGTTCCTTCCAGGCCTTGCCCGGTATCCGACATGTACAAAGTCAGGTCGAATTTGGCTCTGCTCTCATTCACGTCAATTGGATTCAGGATCGCGCCCACTTGTTCAACAGACGGCAAGCTTGCGTCTTGAAATGTGAACATGACCTGGAACAGAGGCGAGTGGCTCAAGTCGCGTTTTGGCTGTAGCTCCTCGACCAGTTTCTCAAAGGGCAAATCCTGGTGCGCATAGGCTTCCAATGCCACTTGCCGCACTCGCTTCAACAACTCGCGAAAGGCAGGGTTGCCCGACAAGTCAGTGCGCAACACCAGGGTGTTGAGAAAACATCCAACGAGGCCTTCGACCTCTGTTCGGACGCGGCCCGCAATGGGTGAGCCTACACACACATCGGCCTGCCCCGTATAACGATACAGCAGCGTCTTGAACGCCGCGAGCAGCGTCATAAACAAGGTCACATCTTCCTGGCGGCTCAAATCTTGCAGCGCCTTGCTCAAGGGTTTTTGGAATACCAAAGAGCGATAAGCGCCGCGCGAGGTTTGAACTGGTGGGCGAGGGTGATCAGTGGGCAATTCCAGCACAGCCAAGCCGGCAAGCTGCTGTTTCCAATATGCCAATTGCGCTTCTAGCGCCTCGCCTTGCAGCCATTGGCGCTGCCAACAAGCAAAATCGGCGTACTGGATAGCAAGCTCAGGGAGAGAAAGGGATTGGCTATTGACAAAAGATTCATAGAGCAAGGCGAGTTCACGCAGCAGGATGGCCTGCGACCAGGCGTCAAAGATAATGTGATGAACATTGAGAAGAAGAATATAATCTGTGTCGGCTAATCGCAACAGCCTGGCTCGCAGCAAAGGGCCGCGGGCCAGATCAAAAGCTTGGTTGGCGTCAGCAACAGCCAGGCGCTGCGCCTCTGCCTTCCGCTCGGCTTGAGGCAAATCTGCCAGGTCAGCAAGAGGCAGCGACAGAATCAGAGAGTCGGCGATGATTTGAATGGGGAACCCCTCTGGGGCAGCGAAAGTAGTGCGCAGCGTTTCGTGGCGGCGCCCAAGCTGGTTGAGGCTCTGTTCGAGCGCCGCCCAGTCAATCTGGCGCTCAAGGTGTATAGCCATGGGCACGTTGTAGGCGGGCGTGCCCGGCTCTAACTGTTCCAAGAACCAGATTCGCTCTTGAGCAAAAGAGAGCGCCAGTGGGTTGTCTCGAGATATGCGCTCGATTGGCTTTGCCTGCGCCGGGTAGGCCGCTCGCCTGGTGTGGGTTGCCTTTTCAATCTTTTCCGCCAGGGCTGCCACCGTGGGCGACTCGAACAATTCGGGCAAAGATAATTCTGCCTCAAGGCTGTCGCGCACGCGCGATGCGATCTGGATAGCCAACAGGGAATGACCGCCCAGGTTGAAAAAGTTGTCATAGATGCCCACTTGCTCCAGCCCAAGGACGAGGGCCCAGATTCCAGCCAGCACCTCTTCGGTTGGGGTGCGCGGCAGCGCAAAGGTCTTTTCGGGCTGAGAGCGGTCTGGCGCGGGCAAAGCGCGACGATCCACCTTGCCGCTGGGCGTCAGCGGGAGGGCAGCGAGCATCACAAAAGCGGAGGGCAGCATATAGTCTGGCAGTTTTTCTTTTAGATAATCTCGCAAATCGTTCACTGTTGGCTTTTGCGCTGCACCAGGCACGGCATAAGCGACCAGTTTCTCTTCAACGACCGCGACCACCGCCGCCCCCACCGCCGGGTGTTGCGCCAGGCGGGCTTCAATCTCGCCCAACTCGATGCGAAAGCCGCGCAGCTTGACCTGGAAATCGGTTCGTCCCAAAAACTCGATCTCGCCGCCTGGCCAGTAGCGCGCCAGGTCGCCGGTCTTGTATAGGCGGCTGCCGTCTTCCACTTGTTTTCCCTCCTCTGTCTCCCCCCGCCTGCGGGGGGAGTATAGGTGGGAGGCAAAGGGATTGGGCACAAAGCGTTCTGCGGTCAACTCGGGCCGCTGCCAATAGCCGCGTCCCAGCCCCACGCCGCCGATGAACAATTCGCCTGGGACGCCCACCGGCACGGGCTGCATATATTTGTCTAGCAAATAGATTTGGATGTTGGCGATGGGCCGACCAATCGGCACAACCGCTCGCCCGCTGGCCGGCTGGCAAGCCCAATAGGTCACATCTACCGCCGCCTCGGTGGGGCCATACAGGTTGTGCAGTTCGGCATCCAGCTTGGCAAAGAAACGTTCCTGCACATCCAAGGGCAGCGCCTCTCCACTGCACATCACCCGGCGCAGGCTGGCGCACTCTTCCACTCTGGCCTCTTGTAGGAAAACGCTCAGCATAGCGGGCACAAAGTGCAGTGTCGTGACGCGCTGCTCAATAATCGCGCGCACCAGGTAGGCGCTATCCTGATGTCCTCCCGGTCGCGCTACCACCAGGCAGGCCCCGGTCAACAGCGGCCAAAAGAACTCCCAGACCGAAACGTCAAAGCTAAAGGGTGTCTTGTGCAGCACGCGGTCGGTCTGGTCGAGGTGGTAGGCGGCCTGCATCCACTGCAAGCGATTGCGCAGCCCGCCGTGTGTATTCATCGCGCCTTTGGGTTGGCCGGTCGAACCCGAAGTGTAGATCACATAGGCCAGGTTTTCCGCGCACACTGCGCTGACGGGATTGGGCGAGTCTGGACTGGTCTTGGCTAATTCGTCAACATACACTACTGTTGCCGCTAACTGGGGCAAGCGATCAGCCATGTGTTTCTGCGCCAGCAGCACCTTTGCCCCGGCATCTGCGGCCATAAAGGCCACACGCTCTGGCGGGTAGCCTGGGTCCAGCGGCACATAGGCCGCACCTGCCTTCAATATTCCCAACAGCCCGACGACCATCTCGACCGAGCGCTCCATAAAGACTCCCACCAGCGTCTCGACGCTCACCCCCAACTGGCGCAAGGTGTGGGCCAACTGGTTAGCGCTGTGGTTCAATGCCTGGTAGGTCATGTGCTGGTCTTCGAACGCCACCGCCACCGCGTCTGGCTGCTGCACGGCCTGAGCCTCAAACAGTTCTGGCACGCATTGGTCTTGGGGGTAGGCTGCCTCGGTCGCGTTCCATTCTTGCGCCACCTGCTGCCATTCGCTTGGCGTCAGCAGCGGCAAATCTGCCAACCGTTGTTCAGGATTGGCCACAATGCCTTCTAGCAAAGTTTGCAAGTGTCCCAACATGCGCGTGATGGTGTCGGCCTCAAAATGGTTGCAATCGTACATAATCCGCACAGACAATTCTTGGCCCGACTCTATGCCCAAAGTGAGAGGGTAATTTGTTCTAAAGATGTAATGGACATCTTGAATAGTCAAGCCTTGATCCCATTGCTGCGAAGGATCGCCGCCTGGAATATCCCAGACATCCAGAATGCTTTCGAACAAGGGCGTTCCGCGCGGCACGTCGCTCCATTTCTGAATGTCAACGAGCGGCGTGTGGGCATATTCTTGCATACTGAGCTGCTTGGCTTGCAGTTGCTTTAGCCAGGGAAGGAGCGGCTGCTGGGGAGACACGCGCACTCTGAGCGGCAAAGTGTTGATAAACAATCCCACCATAGATTCAACCCCTTCCAAGGAAGCGGGCCGCCCAGAAGTAACAAGCCCAAACACCACATCTTGCTCGCCGCTATAACGATTTAGCCAGAGCGCCCAGGCAGCCTGTATCAAAGTGCTCATAGTTAAATGGTGGCTTGCAGCAAATGAATTCAAAGCCGCTGTAGATGGTGCAGAGAGGCGCATCTCTTGGTCTGCATAATTTCCACTTTGTTCGGATGTGCCGCTGGGGAGCTGATCTACAACGAGCGGAGTAGGAGCGGCAAAATGTTCCAACTCTTGCCGCCAAAAGGCTTTTGCCAGCGCCGCATCTTGCTGGCGCAGCCAGGCAATATAGTCACGGTAGGGGCGAACTGGCTCGACCACTATGTCCTGACCCCGGCAGAATGCATTGTAAAAAGTACGCACCTGGTTAAAGATCAGGCGAGCCGACCACGCATCCAGCAGGATATGATGATAGCTCACAACAAATTGCCAGGTATCCTCGGCCATCCGGATCAAGATCAGGCGCATCAGCGGCGCTTTGGAAAGATCAAAGCCGCGTTCGCGGTCTTGGCGCAGAAAATGCTCCAATTGCCTGGCTTGTTCCCTCGGGTCTAAATCGCGCCAGTCCTCCATTGCTAAGGGCAACTTGACACGTTGCACTACCACCTGGAGCGGTTTTTCACGCTGTTTCCAAACAAAGGCCGTTCGCAAAATGGCGTTTCGCTCCACGGCTTGCTGCCAGGCTCGCTCGAACGCCGTTAGATTGAATTCCCCGCGGACCTGAAAGCGCTGGATCAATTGCTCAACATACACACCCGACCCTGGCGCATACAGCGTGTGAAAGAGCATACCGGCCTGCATAGGCGAAAGGGGGTAAATGTCTTGCACGTTGCGCTTGGCCCTCATTTCAATTTCCCTCGTCAAAATCCAGATCGTCAAACTCGGCCACGATCTCGTCAAGCGCCGCCTGGCTCAAGCCAGCCTCTGCAAAATCAGACGGGGTAAAAGCGCCAGCTTTGGGCGACAGGCAGTGAGCGATGAGTGAGCGCAATGCCTCCATGAAACCAGCCGCCCAGCTTTCGATGGTTGCGCGCCGATGGAGCTTTTCGCTATAGATCCAGTTCACTTGCAGACGATCTTGAACAACGCTGGCCTCTAGCTCTAGCAGATGGCTCCGGCGTCCTTGCGGGTTGCAGTTGGGACCGCTCGATTCGCCAGCCAAGCCATAGAGCGCCGTTTCGGGCCAAGCTGGCTCAAGTTGCCCCATATAAATGAATCCAATCTCTGCTGGAGAAAAGCTGTCGAGCGTGCGCATGATTTCCGTTTCTTGGCCCAGGTAACGTAGCAAGCCGTAACCAAGCCCTTGAGAGGGGATAGTGCGCAGTTGTTCTTTGATCGTCTTTAAAGCCGCGCCTGGATCAGAGATTCTTCCCAGTTGCAACAAGGCTGGGTAAAGCGTGGTGAACCAACCCACCGTGCGAGACACGTCCACATCTCCCACGCGCGCTTCTCGCCCATCGCTTTCAAGGTCAACCCACACAGACGAGAGATCTGCCTGATCTGCCAAGATCCGCGCCAGGGCTGTCAATAGCACTTGATCAGTTTGGGTGCGATAAGCTTGGGGGACCTCTTGCAGCAAGTCCCGTGTTTCTTTGACATCGAGTGATACAGACACCAGCCGGGCGGAACTGTGGGTGTTTGCGCCCAGAGCCTGCGGGTAATCAAGCGGCAGGTGGGCCACCGGCGTCTGGAGTTTCGCCGCCCAATAGGCCAATTCTTGGGGCGTCACTTGAACTCTGACCAATGCTTCAGCCCACTGCTTAAAAGAGCCTGTCTTGGACGGAAGCTGAATGGCCTCGCGGCGCTCGAGCTGTTCGTATGCTGTCTGCAAATCTTGGAGCAGGATGCGCCACGATCCAATATCCACCGCCAGGTGATGGATGACAATCAGTAAACGATTGGGTGGGGCGGCAAGGTTGAACAGGGCCACGCGCACGAGCGGCCCCTGCGATAAATTCAAGCTGGCTTGCAAGGCGGCGGCGGCCAGTTCAATGAGCAAGCGTTGGTCTTGCGCCGGCGCATCAGATAAATCCACGCTCGTGAAAGGCAGGTCTTGTCCAGGGGCTGCATTGGTTTGCTGCCATCCAGAATCATCCTGGGTAAAACGCAGGCGGAGCGCATCGTGGTGGACGAGCAAATGATGGACGGCGTTTTTTAGGGTAGTGGGATCCAAGCTCCGCCGCGTTTCTAGCAAAAGCGTTTGGTCGAAATGCTGCGGCCGGGGCAAATCTTGGGCAAAGAACCAATGCTGGATTGGCGTCAGTGGCACAGAGCCGGTCACTGGCGTTTGTTCGGCCTGGCCGGCCAAGGCGGCGCCGAGCGCCGCCGCCAACTCGGCGATGGTTTGGTGCTGAAACAATTGCCGGGCGGCAAGTTCAAGTCTGGCCTGTTTGGCTTGGGCCAGAACCTGGATGCCTAAAAGAGAATCGCCCCCTAACTCAAAAAAGTTGTCGTGAATGCCCACCTGCCCAATGCCGAGAACCTTTTGCCAGACCTCCGCCAACTTGTGCTCTAACTCGTTGGTCGGTGCGACGTAAGGAGTCTGCAAGGGCGGCCGCGGGTGCGCTGATCCCGGCAGGCTGGCTTGCTCGGCGTCTTTTAGGAGGCGTGACTGGGTTAAAGTGTTTACCCACTTGATCCAGGCTACAAGATCGCGCGTAGACACAATCACCTGGGGCACGGTTTGATGAGCCAAAATGCGGCTGAAGGCCTCCACGCCCTCGCGCGGCAAGAGCGCTTCGCCGGGTTCCTCCAGGAATGCCTCGCTGGTCCACTTGTCGGGCAGGAAGTAAAGCGCGCGCCGGCCTTCCGGCGACTTTAGACGGACGACGTCCTCGTCCGTCACACGCTTTAGGGTAAACTCTTTAATGTTGACCAATTCGATGCCCTGTTCATCCATCAGCGTAAGGTCAACTGCAATGGTTTCTTGTCCCGCGCTATCGCCCTCTTTGTAGCGAGCATAACTGTAAATCTTTCCGGGCAAGGGACTCTTGATCTTGAGGCTTTTGTAAGACAGCGGCAGATAAATGCCCTCTGTCACAAGCCCGCCTACAATCGTCGCTTCGTCCAATAAAGCCGGGTGCAACTTGTACCAGGTGAGGTCAGACGAAAACTGGGGGGCAAGCTCAAAAGCAGCCAAGGCCTCATTGTCGCCAATGTACATTTCTTTCAAGCATTGCCAGCGGGGACCCAGGTATAGATCCTTGTGTTCTTTTTTGATTGCCACAATATCCTGGGTCGTGCATCTGGCTATAATTTCACCAATGGTGTGTTGCCTGGGTGGTTCTGCGCCAAGCTCACATGCTTTTCCTATCGCGTGTTCTTGCCACTGAGGCTCTTGTTCTGTCCCAGAGTTGCTTGTGACCGAGATCTCGAAAACATTACCCTCTTTTTTCAATGCGATGTGAATTTGTTTTCGTTCATCATCGCCGGCCATCAAGGGCGCCAGGAAGAACATTTCCTGCAACTCAACTGCTCTGCTGCCGGTGTGGGCTTCAAAAGCAGCTCGGGCCATTTCCAGGTAAGCGGTCCCCGGCAAAGTAGCCTTGCCCGCAATTCTATGTTCGGAAAGGACCCAGTGTCGGGCCACACTCAACTCGGTTGAATAGACGGCCTGCGCTGGCGTCTGATAAATGCGCTCGTCGAGCAAAGGATGCCCCATAGGCGTGGCGCGGGCTGGGCCGGCTGCCATGCCAGTTCCTTGCCACGTGTCCCAATTGACGGCTACTGTCAAGACGCCGTGCCGGGTGGTGTTGTAGGGCGCAAAGGCATCCATAAAAGCATTCGCCGCGCAATAGTCCACTCGGCCCAAGCCGCCGCTGAGCGAAATAAGCGACGAACAGAGCATCAAAAAATCCAGCGGGGTATCTTTTAACAGATGGGCCAGCACCCAGGTTCCCTTTACCTTGGGCGAAAGGACAGCGGCGGCAGCTTTGGGTGTCTTGAGTTGAATCATTCCTCCGCCGGGGACCCCGGCTGCGTGAATCACGCCGTTGATCGCGCCAAACCGCTCGCGCACGCTGGCCAGCGCGGCTTGCATTTGGCGCTCGTCGGCCAGGTCTGCGCTCACGATCATAACTTGCGCCCCCAGGTTTTTGAGAGCTTGCAGCTTGCGTATCTTGCGGCTCACGTCATTTTCCTCGGCGTGAGTCGCAAGCCATTCTTCCCATTCGGCCTCCACCGGAAAAGGCGAGCGTCCAATCAGCGCCAACCTGGCCTGCACCGTTTGAGCCAGATATTCTGCCAGTTCAAGCCCCACACCGCCCAATCCGCCCGTAATCACATAGATACCCTTTTCTCGCAACAGTTGTCTTGTTCTTTCAAGTTGTTCTTCCAGGCGGACCGGCTCAAAGGTCTGCGCCCAACGATCCAGGCCGCGATACGCGATGACGGCCTCAGGCGAGCGCCAGACAAATTCGGCCAACAACTGTTTCGCCACGTTCTTCAATTGCGGGGTTTTGAGCGGAGGCAAAACGATGTCAATGTTTCGACAAGTTATTGTGGGGTATTCTTGCGGGATAACCCGAACCGGGCCTAGCAGCGTTGCTTTTTCCGGGCACAAGACCGGCTCGCTGCCCACCCGGTGCGCGCCGTTCGACACAACCGCGATGTCAATAGAATCTGTGCGGCCCTCAAGCGCCTGGGCTAGAAATAACAAACTGTAAAAGCCCAAATCTTGAGATCGGTCAAGAGAATTGTTTGATAAAGGCTCTTCAGTGCTCACACTCCACAGGTGAACAATTGTCTGCGGGAATGTGCCTGATTCGTTAATTTTGGCAAACAAGGCTGCATAATCATCCCGGCGTTGGGGATTGAGACTGTATGCGTCTTGGCCGGTTAAAGCGAATTCATCGCCGGCGGTGACGCTGATCACAACCTGTCCGGCTTGCCTGAGATATTCTGCGATTGCATTTCCTAACCCGCACTCGTCGGTGAACACTAGCCAACAAGACGAGCGGCCCGCCAACTGGTCCGGCTCAAATGCCGCGGGCGGCAGGGTGCGTTTCCAGGAAGGGATGTAGAACCACTCAGCCACGTCCGGCTTTTTTATTAATGTGGGCTGATCGAAAGATGGGCCTGCTGCAGGTGGCGCGAATTCGATCCAGTAGCGCTGGTGTTCAAATGGATAAACCGGCAAAGGGACACGCTGCCGCTGCTCGTTGGCGTAAAACCCGGCCCAATCAATGGATATGCCTGCCAGCCACAACTTGCCCAAGGCTTCCAGTATCACAGCAAGGTCAGATTGCTGATCCTTAGGGTGGCGCAGTGAAGTGATTACCGCCTGTTGTCTATCCGAGTTTTTGGCCAATGTGCTCAACGTGCGGCCAGGGCCGACCTCTAGAAAAACACGCTCAGGCTCTTTTTGCAGCTCGCGCACGCCCTGGGCAAAGCGCACGGTTTGGCGCAGGTGCATGGCCCAATAGTTGGGGTCGGTTGCTTCGGCGGCCCTAATCCAGTCGCCAGTGACGTTGGAAAGGTAGGGAATTTTGGGAGGGTTGAGCGTGATTTTTTTGACCTGCTCGGTAAAAGGTTCCAGAATGGGGTCCATCATCTCAGAGTGAAAGGCGTGCGACGTGTGTAAGCGGCTGCTGGCTATTTCCAGCCCGGCCAGTTGCTGTTCCAGCTCGTCCACCGCTTCCCGCGGACCAGAAACGACGCAGCGCGACGGCTCATTGATTGCGGCCATGGACAGATGTTCGGTCAGGAAAGGCTGCATCTCTTGCTCTGAAAGTGAAACGGCCAGCATCGCGCCGCCGGGCAACTGCTGCATCAGCCGACCCCTGGTAGCCACCAGCGCCAGGGCGTCTTGGAGTGTAAAAACCCCGGCCAGGCAAGCTGCCACGTACTCGCCAAGGCTGTGTCCGATCATTGCCTGTGGACACACTCCCCACGACATCCACAGACGCGCCAGCGCATATTCAACCGCAAACAGCGCCGGCTGCGTGAGAGCCGTTTGCTCCAGTTGTCGAGCGGCTTGCTCAACTTGCGCATCTGCCGGGTACAGCACAGCCCGCAAATTCAATCCCAGGTGTGGTTCGAGCCAATCAATGCAACGATCCAGCTCTTGCCGAAAAAGCGGCTCGGTTTCGTACAGTTCCCGGCCCATATTCACATGCTGCGCTCCTTGCCCTGGAAACATAAAGGCAATGGGCCGCACTCTTGATTCCTGGACATCGGCCAGCACTCGTCGGGGGTCGCGCGTTTCCAGGGCTTTAAGCGCATCGGCCACGTCACGGCAAACCAACACGCGGCGATAGCGGAGAGCCTGGCGTCCAACCTGAAGCGTATGGGCAATATCGGCCAGGTTGACATCAGGCTGCCGCAAATAGTGCGTCAGGTTCGCCGTCACTCTTTCTAAAGCAGATTCAGTCTGAGCAGACAATACCAACAATTGCCTGGGTCTGGATGGCCCGGAAGGCTGGGGCAGAGGCGCTTCTTCCAGGATCACATGCGCGTTGGTCCCCCCGATTCCAAAAGCGCTGACGCCTGCCCGGCGCGGGATCCCATTTGTTTTCCATTCCGCCAGCCTGGTGTTGACGTAAAAGGGACTGTTGGCGAAATCAATCTTGGGGTTAGGCTGTTCAAAGTGCAGACTAGGCGGGATCAGCTTGTGCTCAATCGCCAGGGCGGTTTTGATCAGGCTGGTCACGCCAGCGGCCGCATCCAGGTGGCCAACGTTGGTTTTGACCGAGCCAATAGCGCAAAAACTCTTTCGCTCCGTGCTGAGGCGAAAAGCCCGAGTCAGGGCCGCGATTTCAATGGGATCACCCAGTGTGGTTCCAGTTCCGTGGGCTTCTATGCAAGTGATTGTGTCGGCCGAAATTCCGGCGATAGCCTGGGCCGTAGCGATTACCTCGGCCTGGCTGTCTACGCTGGGGGCCGTGTAACCTACCTTGAGCGAGCCATCGTTATTCAGGGCAAAGCCGCGAATGACGGCGTGAATGTGGTCGCCATCGGCCAGGGCATCTTCCAATCGCTTTAAAACGACCAGCGCGCCGCCATTGCCATTGACGGTGCCCTGGGCCTGAGCGTCAAACGCCCGGCAGTGCCCGTCGGGCGAAAAAATATTGCCTTCCTGGTAGAGGTATCCCATAGACTGTTGGGGAACGTGCACCGAAACGCCGCCTGCCAAAGCCATATCACACTGATAATTGAGCAAGCTCTGGCAGGCCAGGCCAACGGCGACCAAAGACGTTGAACAGGCCGTTTGGACACTGATGGCCGGGCCTCTCAAATTCAGCTTGTAGGCGATGCGCGTAGCTAGAAAATCTTTGTCGTTCCCGATCAAAGCCTGAAAGCCGTTGAGCGTTGTCAGGCGCGCGCGATCTGAGGCGATGTGTAAAAGATAGTAGCTCAAACTAGTGCCGGCAAAAATTCCAATTGGGCCTGGATAGCGGTTCGAGTCATAGCCGGCGTTTTCGAGCGCTGCCCAGGCGCACTCTAATAACAGGCGATGCTGCGGGTCTATCAGTTCGGCTTCGCCAGGTGTGTAACCAAAGAGAGCTGCGTCAAAGCCTTCCACATCCTCCAATATTCCGCCAGCCCCAACGTAATTGGGCTGCTTGAGTATGGCAGGGTCTATGCCGACCTTGAGCATTTCTTGCTCGGAGAAAAAAGAGATGGATTCTATGCCATCGCACAGATTCCGCCAAAAGGTCTCGATGTCAGGCGCGCCAGGGAAGCGGCCGCTTGCCCCAATGAGGGCTATGGCCGAGATAGAATCGCTTGTTTCCCAGTCATTCATTGACTTGCTTGCTCCTTAGATTGACTCGGCGTTGTTTTTGCTGTCTGATGGCCTTGATTTGCTTGTGGGCGTGATCCAGGACCTTTTCGGCTGACAGTGATCCTTCTTGGTCCTGCTGCAAATATCGGGCCAGGCTGCTGATTGTGGGGCATCTGAACATTTCGACGATGGGCAAGTCGCGCCCAAGCGCCTCTTGCAGCGTGGCGTGAACTTGGGCCATGAGCAAAGAATGTCCACCCATTTCAAAAAAATTGTCATTGACACCCACCTTGTGTGCGCCCAGCGCCGTTTGCCAAATTTGCGCAATCGTGCGCTCCAGTTCGGTTTGCGGCGCTACATAGGCCGCTTCTGGTTCTGGATGCAGTTCGCCCAGAGAAGGTAATGCCCCATAATCCACCTTTCCGTTCGGCGTCAGGGGCAGCTCGTCCAAGAAAATGAACGAGGCCGGCAGCATATAATCGGGCAAGCTTGCCCTGGCATGGTCGCGCAACTGGCTTGGGGTGGGTTTTTGCTCCGAACGGGCGACAAGAAAAGCTATCAGGCGTTTGTCCTTCGATTGGTTTGGTTCGTTCTCAGGTGGAGCCAGGGCTGCAACAGCCACGGCGCGAACAGCCGGATGCCGGCCAAGCACGGTTTCGATTTCTCCCGGTTCAATGCGAAAGCCACGGATTTTCACCTGGGCATCTGTTCGCCCCACGAATTCAAGATTGCCATCTGGCAGGTAACGCGCCAGATCGCCCGTCTTGTACAGCCGCGTACCCTCTCCTCCAAACGGATTTGGAACAAAACGTTCCGCCGTCATCTCGGCTCGTTTCAGATATCCCCGCGCGAGGCCATCGCCGCCAACGTATAGCTCACCAACTACGCCAACGAGCACAGGCCGCAAACAAGCATCTAGTAGATAAACTTGGGTGTTGGCGATAGGTTTGCCAATAGGCGGCGCGCCGCTATTTATTCCAGCGGCAACAGCAGCGCCCGTCGCCACGATTGTGTTTTCGGTTGGGCCGTAATGATTAACCAGGCAGAAAGGCAATGCCTCCCCAGGCCTTTTGTGGAGTTTATCCCCGCCGGTAAACATAAACCTCAAGGATGTATCTGCCGGCCAACATTCTAGCAGCGCCATCTCTGCCAATGGCGTGGGTAGAAAACACAGCGTGATTTTTTGGGCGGCCATCTGTTCCACCAACCTTGAGGGATGTAGGCGGGTTTCGTCATCTACAATGTAAAGGCTGGCCCCGGCGGCCAGATACGGCCAAATTTCCCACCCAGAAGCGTCAAAAGCCGAACTAGCCAACTGCGTTGCCCGGTCAGCCGGCGTCACATGGTAAGTGCGCTGATGCCACATCACAAGATTGACCAGCCCCCTGTGCGCAATTGCAACGCCCTTGGGCCGGCCGGTTGATCCAGACGTGTACATCACATAGGCCAAATTGTCGGCGCTGGCCTTGTTGTCCAGGTTGTCGCTGCTTTCCGTGGCAACTGCGCCCCAATCTGCGTCCAGGCAAAGCACGCGCGTGTTGAGCTGGGGCAGAAGGGCTGTCAATGACTGTTGAGTAAGCAGCACTGATGCGCCGGTGTCCTCCAGCATAAAAGCCTGCCGTTCCCTCGGGTATTCTGGGGCCAGCGGCACAAAAGCCCCGCCGGTCTTGAGAATAGCCAGCAGGCCAATGACCATCTCCACCGAGCGCTCCAGAAATACGCCCACCAGCGTCTCTGGCTTCACCCCCAGCGCGCGCAGGCGGCGCGCCAACTGGTTGGCCCGCCGGTTCAATTCTCCATAGGTCACATGCTGGTTTTGGCTACTGTCGCCCTGTGAATCAGAAACCACCGCCACGGCATCTGGCGTCTGCTCTACCTGCGCCTCGAACAATTGGTGAATGCACTGATCGCGGGGATATTCGCTCTGCGTGTCATTCCATTCCACCAGTAATTGGTGGCGTTCTGCCTCGGTTGCCAAGGGCAGTTCTGAAATCTGCCGCTGCGGATTGGCCACAACGGCTTCCAGTAAAGCTCGAAAACGGGCCAGGAAGCGATCTATTGTGGCAACCTCGAACAGGTCGCTGTTAAAGTCGCAATCCAGAACCAGCTCGCCTTCCAGCTTGATGGCGTTCAAGCTGATGTCAAAGGCGGCAAAGCTAATGGGACGCGGGTACAACTCTGCCTCTAGCCCAAACATCGGCGGCATATCCACCGGGCGCTCCATGTTGAAGGTCAGTGTGACCAGGGGCGAGCGGCTTGTATCTGGGGGAATATCTAACTTGTTGATCAACCTGGCAAAGGGATAATCTTGGTGTTGGAAGGCCGATAGCAATACGCTCCGGGTGTTTAGCAAATGCTCCCCAAACGCTACGCGCCTCTCAATCTGGCTCCGTATGGGCAGCAAGTGAGCGCAGTACCCAACCAGCCTTTCACTTCCTTCGAGCGAGCGCCCACCGGTGGGAATACCCACCACCATATCGGTCTGGCCTGTCAATCGGTGCAGCAAAGATGTGTATGCCGCCAGGAGCGTCATGAACAAGGTGCAGCCGTGCGCCTGGCCCATTTTTTCTACCGCATGGCAAAGCGCCGGCTCGAGCTTGATCGTGCGCCGGCCGCCTTTGTAGGTCTTGAACGGCGGACGGGGATGATCTGTTGGCAAATTCAGCACGGGGATGGATGAGGCAAATTGCTCCAGCCAGTAAGATTCGTGCGCCGCCATTTCTTGGGTCTGGAGCTGCTGCGCTTGCCAACGCAAATATTGGCCGAACTGCATGGGCGGATCAAGTTGGCAGACGCTTCCCTGGCAGGCAGCCGAGTACGCCGCGCCCAAATCTTGCAAGATCACCCCTATCGCCCAACCATCTGCAACAATGTGATGCGTGGATAAAACGAGCAGATAGAGCTGCTCTTTTAACCTGAGGGCGTGAGCGCGGAAAAGAGGGCCGTGGACCAAATCAAAGGGCCGGTGATTTTCTTCATCGAACCACTCCGCCAGACGCGCATCTAGCTCAGATTCGTCCACAGCCGAAAAATCCACCATCTCAAGGTCAAGCTCCAGGCGAGGCGAGATATGCTGGACATCCCCTTGGGGGCCGATTGTTGTGCGCAGCGATTGGTGGGCATTTACAACTCGCCGCACTGCCGCGCGCATCGCTTCCGGGTTAAACGAGCCGCGCAACTGCAAACTGACAGAAACATTATACGCCAGCGCGCTGTCTTGCCCCATCTTGGCTAAAAGCCAAAGCTGCTTCTGGGCCTCGTTCAAGGGGATCTGAGCGATTGTCTCGATAGAGGTTGACTCTGCCTGCGCAAGCCTTTTCTCGTCATCTGGCGGTTCGGTCCAAAAGCCTCCTGCCTGCATTTCTTCCACACTGTCCTTGACGGCCTGAATGATGTGATCAAGGTCTTGATTTGTGTGCGCCGTTGAAAGAAAACAAGTGCGTCCTTCCCAGAGATAGATGCCCTTGTCAACCATGTTGTAGAACAGCATATCCATCTCTAGGGGTTGATACTGATAACTGAAATTACCCGCCATGGCAAAGCGGAAAATCGAGCTAAACTGCGCCACCCGGACTGGCACATTTTTTTGCTCAAAATATTCATTGAGCGCCTCGGCCAACTGCGCTGTGCGTTGATTCAGCCGCTCCTGCAAAGCTGGCCCCTCTGCCTTCAAATGACTGAGCACAGCCCGGGCAGCCGCCATGGCCAGGGGATGTCGGCAAAAGGTGCCGGCCACAAAGCTCATTGGCGCTTGCGGATACGATTCATCTCCAAAGCGCCACAAGCCGCCGTCTATGCCATCCATACAAGCCACCTTGCCCGCGACCAGGCCGATTGGCATCCCCCCGCCGATAACCTTGCCATAGGTGACCAGATCGGCCTCAATCCCAAAATGCGCCTGCGCGCCGCCTGGATGGATACGGAAACCCGTAATGATCTCGTCAAAGATCAATACAATGCCTGCCTCGATCGTCAAGCGCCGCAGGTCTTGCAGGAATGTTTGGGGCTGCAAATCTGGCCGGCGGCTCTGCACCGGCTCGACCAAGACCGCCGCCAATTCTTGGGCGCGCGCCTTGATGACATCGAGGGACCGGGAATCACCATAGTTGAGAACCAGAACCTGGTCGGCTGCGCTCGGCGGCACACCTGGGACCATCGGCATTGATTGGCATTCGTCTTTCAGCATCCGGCCTACAACCAATGTGCTATCTGAATGGCCATGATATGAACCGGAAAACAGTGCTATCTTGGAACGCCCCGTCGCCGCGCGCGCCAGGCGCAAGGCCGTCATCACGGCCTCTGTGCCCGAGTTGCAAAAAGCCACGCGCTCCACGCCCGTCAATTGGCGCAAGCTCTCTGCCACATCGCAGGCAATTTTTGACTGTGGGCCAACCTGTATGCCTTGTTTCAACTGCTCTACCAATGCTTCTTCAACAAAGGCGGCCCCGTGCCCAAAGAGATTCACACCAAATCCCATGGTGACATCTATGTACTCATTGCCGTCCACGTCCCATATTTTGGCCCCCAGGGAGCGCTCGCCTACAATGGGATAGCACATCTCTTTTGTTTCCAAACGAAATCCCATTGACGAGCGGATATCGGCCACAATCGGGCGGTATTGGTGCGCCAATTGCTTTGACTTGAGAGTGCGTTGGGTGTAACGTGCAGCCAGCGCGTCGAGATAGCACTGTTGTTGCGGCGTGAGCTTTCTCAGCGTCAACTCGGCGGGATGCCAGGCAGAAGCCTGAGCAGGGCCGGACTGGCTCGCCGTCGTCGCCTCAACCTTTTGCCGCACGGGCTGAACTGGAGGCGCGGCTACTGCTTCTTTGTCTGGTCGGGATTGTTCCAGAACGTGCAACTGTTGAGATATGACCTGAGCCAGCACATCAAGCTGGTGGGCCATGAGTTGTTCGACACCAGCGCCAGTTTCCCATTGCGTCTGGCCTGTCTCACCCAAGTGTGACAAGATCTGCTCAAGCGGCAAATGCGGTAGAGCGGCCTGTTGAGGCGCTTTTTGATCTGCCAGCGCCACTTCTGGCGGCAATTTTTGGTCCAGGTAGATGGCTAGAGCGTCAAAGGTTGTGAACTCTTCAAACAACTGGCGAATTGACAACTCGACATCAAAAGTGTCCTGCACAGCTCGCGTGGCGTTGACCAACACAATTGAATCTGCTCCCATCTCGAGAAAGGGTGTGTGAACGTCTATCTCGGCCGGATCAATTTCCATCAAGCGACCCGCCATGCTGCGCAAAATTGATAAAATCTGATCCTTTCGCTTTGGACGTTGTTGGGATGCTTGTTCGGAAGCTCGGGTATCGGTCTTTTTCTTCACAAAGCCTGTCCTCCTTGTGCCGATGCTAGGGGGTTGACCAGATGAAGCAACTTGGGTTTTGTTGCCACTGTAGACCATTTCCTGTTGGCCGGCCAGAGACGGCTTGACCCAGTAGCGTTTGTGTTGAAAGGCACAAGTGGGAAGCGTTACCAGTTGGCAGGCGTCATTGCGGTAAAAAGATTTCCAATCTATTGGCGCGCCGCGCGCAAAAAGTTGGCCCAAGCTGTTTAGCAGCACACGCCAGTCATTCTCTCCCCGCGCTAAAGAAGGCAGCCAAACTTTGTCTGCCTCAGGCGCGCAGCGTTTGCCCATGGCCAGCAAGGGAGACATTGGCCCCAGTTCGACAAATATCTCCATGCCTGCTTCAACCAGGGTTTTTACGCCGGCTTTGAATTGCACGGTTTCGCGCAGATGGCGGCGCCAATAGTTCGCATCGAGAATCTCGCCTGGCGGCAAGACCTGGCCGGTCAGGTTCGATACCAGCGGGATTTGCAAAGGGGCAAAGCGTGTCTGACGCGCTGCCCGCTCGAATTCATCCAGGATGGGGGCCATCAGGGGAGAGTGTGACGCGTGCGAAACCTTTAGAGGTTGGACGGCGATTTTGGCGGCCTGCAAGTGGTCAAGCACAGCTTGCGCGGCATCATGCGCGCCCGAAATGACAATATTTTTGGGGCCGTTGATGGCCGCAATGGCAACATGCGCCTGGTGCGGGGCAATTGCCTCTGATACGCGAACCTCGTCGGCCAGCACAGCCGCCATCATTCCCTCAGGCAGGCTCTGCATCAATTGCCCGCGCCTGACGCACAACCTGAGGCCATCCTCCAAACTGAACGCGCCGGCGACGCAGGCCGCCGCATATTCCCCCAGGCTGTGGCCCATGACGGCAGACGGCGCAATTCCCCACGCGCGCCACAATTCGGCCAAAGCATATTCCAGGGCAAAAAGCGCCGGCAAAGTGTACATGATTTCGTGCAACACAGGAGGCGCATCGTCCGTGGGATAGAGCACGGATAAAAGCGGCTGGTCGAGGTAAGGCCGGAGCAGCGCGTCACAATCGTCAATCACTTGACGGAATATGGGCTGGGTATCATACAATTGGCGGCCCATACCGGGATATTGCGAACCTCCTCCCGAAAACAAGAACGCCAGTTGCGGTGGCTCGCCCGGCGCATGTCCGGTAAGCACATCGTATTGGTCGCGTTCTTCGGCAAAGGCAGCCAGCCGTTCGCGCAACTGCTCGGCCGAACTGCCCACTGCCGCCAAGCGATAAGCAAAGTGCGAGCGCCCAGTGCTGGCAGTGAAGCAAACATCTCCAAGCCTGGCTGATGGATTATCCAGAAAAGCTGCATAATGGCGAGCTAAATCTACCAGAGCCGGCTGGCTTTTGGCCGACAGGGGCAACAAGTGGTAGGGACGCTCGATCTGGTTGGATGCAGGCGCAGGCGCAGGCCACTCTTCAAGCACCACGTGGGCATTCGTGCCGCCAAAACCAAAAGAGCTGACCCCAGCAAAAAGGTGACCATCATCGCTAACCCACGGCTGGCTTTTGGTTGGGACAAAAAAGGGTGTTCCTTCCAGAGTGATGTGAGGGTTGAGCGTTTTCAAGTGCAGGTGAGGCGGAATCTGCTTGTGCTGCAAGGCGAGCACCGTCTTGATCAATCCTGCAATGCCGGCAGCGGCCTCCAGATGGCCGATATTCGTCTTGACCGAGGCCAGGGCGCATGGCTGGCTTGGCGCGCGGCCCTCTAGCAACACTGCCTTTAACGCATCAACCTCGATTGGATCTCCAATCGCTGTGCCTGTGCCGTGCGTTTCGACATAACTGATTTGAAAAGGCATCAGTTGAGCGTCTTGCAGAGCTTGGCGAATAACATCTTGCTGCGAAAGGCCATTGGGCGCTGTGAGCCCATTGCTGCGACCATCGTGATTCATGGCCGTTCCCCGCACAACGGCCATGATGCGGTCGCCTTCGGCCAGCGCCGCAGACAGCCGCTTGAGGATAATAATGCCGCACCCTTCGCTGCGAACATAGCCGTCGGCGCTTGCGTCAAAAGTCTTGCAGCGCCCGTCTGCCGCCATGAGGCGGGCCTGGGAAAAGGCAACCGTCAAATCGGGCCGCAAGATCACGTTCACTCCCCCGGCCAGGGCCAGGTCACATTCTCCTTGGCGCAGGCTTTGGCAAGCCAGGTGCACAGCCACCAGCGAAGATGAACAAGCTGTGTCAACCGCCAGGCTCGGCCCGCGCACATTTAAAAAATAAGATAGGCCATTGGCTGCCACGCTGTGCGCATTACCGGTGCCTGTGTAAAGTTCAACGGAGCCCAATTCGCCAAACGCAAAATGAGCGTAATCGCTTGTGCTGATGCCTATGAATACACCGGCTCGTTTGTTGGCCAGGCCATCAACTGGCAGGCTGGCATGTTCTAATGCCTCCCAGGCTACTTCTAACAGAATCCGTTGTTGGGGATCCATGTTGGCGGCAGCGCGCGGCATAATGCCGAAAAAAGGCCCATCAAATTGATCTACCTGCTCCAAGAAACCGCCCCAGCGTGTGTTCATTTTGCCCGGCGTTTCAGGATTGGGGTCGTACAGGGCCGCAACATCCCACCGGTCAGACGGCGCCTCTGTGATGGCATCTACCCCATCGCGCAAGAGCCGCCAAAACTCGTGCGGGCTGGTAGCGCCTGGGAAACGGCATCCCAGGCCAATGATGGCAATCGGCTCATTGGCGCTCTTTTCGAGAGGGGCCTCAGGCATCTGGCGGCCTGCCTCACCGGCTAGAAACTGCGCCAGGGCTTGGATGGTGGGATATTCATAGGCCAGGGTAGGCGATAGAGTTCGCCCCAGCCATTCTTCCAGGTCGCCTGATAGAATCACGGCTTCTCTGGAAGACAAACCATAGCTATCAAAAGGTGCGTGGATGTCAATCTCGGCAGGCTCGAGCTCCAACTGCTCAGCAAGCTGCCTGATTAACCAATCCTGGATGGCTTTTTCCGTTGGTATTTGTGGTTGCACGTCTTACTCCCAAGACCCCGCCAGGTAGGCTGCCCGGCAGGCGTAGCGCTGAATTTTCCCGCTCGACGTTTTTGGAATGTTTTGAGGTTCGAGCAGCACGATTTCATAGGGATGCAGGTCGTGCTGTTCGGTCACAGCCTGCCGCACGCTTTTTGCAATGTCGCTCTCCAACGCCGGTTTGCCGGCTAACTCTTGCGCCCGGCGGAGATCCACCTCGGCCACGATTACTACTTGTTCCTGGTTCTTGACGTCAATCGAAAAAGCTGCGCTGCAACCAGGCCGTATAGCGGGATGGCTCGCTTCAACGGTCAATTCGATATCCTGCGGGTAAATATTCCGTCCATCCACAATGATCACATCCTTGGCGCGGCCAGTGATAAACAACTGGCCACCTCTCAAAAAGCCCAGGTCCCCGGTGCGCAGAAAAGGCCCCTCGCCTGTATCTGCCAAATAAGCCTTGAAGGTGCGGGCGCTTTCCTCGGGATTGTTCCAGTAACCCTGGGCCACATTCGGGCCTGCAACCCAGATTTCACCCACGCGGTTGGGTGGAGTGGGGATACAAGTCTCTGGATCAACATACACAATGCGCTGGTCCAGCCACGTCTGCCCACAGCCAACCAGGGTTTGACTATTCTTCTCCCCGGCGCTGGCCGCAGTCACGCAACCCTGCGCCAGGTCTGCTCCGCGAACTGTGAAAAGGACAGGCGGGGCCAATCGGGGGCCGCCGGAAACAAACAGGGTGGCCTCGGCCAACCCATAGCAAGGATAGAGCGCCTCGCGCCGAAAACCGTACGGCTCGAACGCTTCGGCAAATCGTTCCAGCGTTTGAGACCGCACCGGCTCGGCGCCGTTAAAGGCAACCGTCCAGCTGCTCAGATCGAGCGTCGCCCGCTGCTCGGGCTTGATTTTGCGGACGCATAAATCGTAAGCAAAATTGGGGCCGCCGCTTGTATGGGCCTTGTAACGTGAAATGGCTTGCAGCCAGCGCCAGGGTCTCTGCAAAAAGTGCATAGGAGACATCAAGATACAGTGCGCGCCCAGGTAGAGGGGCTGGATTACATTCCCAAGTAGACCCATATCGTGGTAAAGAGGCAGCCAACCCACCACAGTGGTTTGCTCCACGTTTTCAAACGCAACTTGAATCATATGCTCGTTGTACAAAATGTTGCTGTGGCTGACCATCACGCCCCTGGGCGTCGCCGTCGAGCCAGAGGTGTACTGCAAAAAAGCCAGCGAACTGCCGCTGATTTCGGGCGCTTTGTACTTTTCGGCCAGAGCCTCATCAACATGATCTGTGGTGAGCCAATGCAGTTTTTCATAGAGTTGTTGCGCCATCGCCAAAATAGGCGAGGTGGTCAGCACGTGGCTTATCTGTGCATCGGCCACGATGGCCTGGAGACGCGGCAAGGTCCGGTTGAGCCGGGCCGGATCAGGCGGATACACAGGCACGGCTACTACTCCAGCGTACAGGCAAGCTAAAAAGCCCACAATATAGTCCAGGCTGGGCGGGTATAATAACAGAGCGCGTTGCCCGGCCGCCTGCCGGCTCTGAAGTTGAGCCGCAATCGCGCGCGCGCGCCGGTCGAGCTCGCCATAAGTCAGGCAAAGTTGTTGCGTGTCTCCATCCAGCAGAAAGGTAAAGGCTGGTTGGTTGGCTTGATAAAGCGCTCGCCAGTGGAGCAGGTCAACCAGCGTAGAGCAATTCAAAGTGGGGTCAAGGTATTGTTTGTTCATGGGGGGCTTTTCCAATTCAGCTTATTCGCCTTGCAACCGCTTGTGGAGCATGGCCTGTCTTTCAGCCGAGAGCCTGGACCGCCGGGCAGATAGCTGGGCCTTTCGCTGCAAGGCTTTGTCTTTCCGATCCTGCAAGGTGGTGGCCTCTTGCTCTGTTTCTAGGGGGCTTGCGAACGCTTGCCGTGGCTTGAGATTAATGGAAGACAGCAGAGTAGAGAGGAGCTGATCTGGATTGGCGACAATGTGCTCTAGCAAGCTGATGTACTGTTCTACAAGCTGGGCAATCGTAGTGCTCTCGTACAGATCCGTGTTGTACACCAGGACGCCTTGTACTCCTTGCCCTGCATGTTGCGCCAATTCCAGGCTCAAATCAAACTGGGCCTCGCCCGTTTCGAGTTCTAGCGCCTCCATGCTCAGGCCGGGCAGCGTGGCTGGCGCGATGGGGACATTGTGAAAGTCGAACAAAATCTGAAAGAGCGGATTGTAGCGCATGTCTCGCTTGGGTTGCAATTCTTCCACCAACTTGCCCAACGGCAAATCCTGGTGAGCATAGGCGTCTAGCGTCACCTGGCGCACCTGTTGCAACAATTCTCGAAACGTCGGATTGCCTGATAGATCAGTGCGCAAAACAAGATTGTTGACAAAAAAACCGATTAGCCCCTCAAGCTCTGCCCGAGTGCGGTTGGCGACAGAGGTCCCCACCACAATGTCGCTTTGTCCTGTATAGCGGCAGAGCAATACCTCAAACGCCGCCAGCAAGACCATGGACAGCGTATGGCCTTGGGGCAAGCCCAGTGTTTTCAACGCCTCGGTCAGAGGCTCGGCCAGTTTCACAGGATAGCCCAAGCCTCGAAAAGTCTGGACAGGTGGGCGTGGGTGGTCGGTGGGTATGGTCAGCACAGCCGGCGCGCTGCTCAGGCGCTGCTTCCAATAGGCGAGTTGCTCTGCCATCTCGCCCTCACCCTGTAGCCGCTCGCGCTGCCAGGCGGCATAATCGGTGTATTGAATGTCAAGCTCGGTCAGCGGCGAGGGTTTTCCGGTGGAGAACGCTGT
>JBGSMF010000337.1:0-70914 GCA_041740315.1 Thermoflexales bacterium | reverse complement strand
ACGGCATGCCGTGCCCCCACGGCTGGTTGTGATCCCACAGACTGTGACCCCACAGACTGTGCCATATAGCCCCGGTAGATGCTTTCAATCCATTTAAAGTTGTATAGATTGTGGATATCGCGGTGAGAATGTAAGTCTAGTTGGGGCAACCCTACATACCATGCATTATCAAAATACAATTCTGGCTCGCCCAGGTCAGTCCAGTGGCCTATCACGCCCATGTCAACCAGCGGTTGGCGCTTGGTGTCGTGCCAGTAATCGGCAGCGGCGGGGTTGGTCCAATCGAGCATGCCGCCGTCGCCCCACCATCCAAACACATGCACTGGCGGGCAGCCCTCACACCGGCGCGGGAAATAGCCCAGGTCGGTCAGGGTCTTGTGCTCGGGCCGGGTTGCATCTACATACGACTCTTCGATCAACATCAGGCCAACGCCCTGCTCGTCGCGCAGGCTGGCAATTTTCTGGGCCGGGTCGGGGAACTGTTCGGTATCCCAGGCCACATTGCCCATGTGCGAAGGAGCGTTCACGCCGCCGAACCACTGCAAATCCATTACAAAACCATCCACCGGGAAATGATTGGCGCGCAGCGTGCTCAGCTTGTCTTCCAGCTCGGCCCAATTATCATAGCCATATTCCGACACCCACACCCCAAACATCTTTTTGGGCGGCACAGGGGGGCGGCCCACCAACTCGAGGTAATCGCTTCGCAAGTCTGGCAAATCGGGGCCGGTCATCAAATAGCCGCGCACCGTCCCGCCCTCGGTGCTGATGACCCAAGGACTGGAGCTCAAATCCCATGTTTGGGCATAAACATGGTCAAGAAAGAGCGCATAATTTTCGCCAGCGTCGCCCAGCGCATACATGATGGGAAACTGGGCATTGCCGGTATAGCCTCCATTATAAGGGAGCATGGCATTGCCAAAAGAACCGCCTGGTTCAACCCTCTGGCCGACCCAATCACCATTGGCAGTGTTGGGAGCCGGGAAATGCTCCCCCAGGCCATAGACATGCCTGATGTCATTCGGCGCAAGTGTGAACGACTGGGCCTCTAAATCTTGAGGGCATAGCTGGGCCAGTGCAACGGCTGGCTGTTTGGTTGTGTCTGTCAGGGAAATGCACAGGCTGCCGGCCTCCACGGTCAACTTTAGCGCCTCCGTTTCCAAGACTCCCCGGCCATTGTTGCTCAGGCGAGCAGGGCCGGCGTAATCGGTCTTGCACACCATGGGCGTGGTATAAAGTGGCAAGCTGGCATCAGGCCCGGCTCCTGCGCCAAACTCAAAATGCGCCAGGTCGTCATCCAGTATTTCTATCGCCAGATAAGCATTGCCCGCCTTGTACTTGATGATGCGTTGATCTCTGGTTAGCGCAAACTTGATCACCAGCCCCACGCCAACGGCGAGTATGATTACGACGATGGCAACAATCCAAAGATAACGTTTGTCTTTCATGACCCTCCTAAAAAAAGGGAAACCACTGTGGTTTTTTCAATGAATCCTTTCATGCAATTGGCTTGGGGAAGACTGGCATCCCCAAGCCAGTCCGCCAACTAGACGCCAAACAGCGCTTCAAGCCCGCGCCACACATCATTGCGCCAGGCCGGGTAATTGTGCCCGGCATTAAACTCGCGGTACGCCACATCATAGTCGCGGCCCACCAGCAGATCGCGCATGTGCTGGTTAGCCGACAGCAACATTTCAAAGCGTCCCACATCCATCCATATCTTGATCGGCTGCATCGGCATGTGTCGCACAAGGTCACAGACAACATACTCGTGCTCCACCATAAACGCGCCCGATTGGCTGAGCGCGCGCCCAAAGATTTGTGGAGCGCGCATGGCGGTATACAGCGCCATCAGCCCGCCCATCGAAGCGCCCAGCACACCAAAAGCGCCCGGCGAGTCTTGTGGATCGAGCAAGTTTAGCCTTTCGTATGCCAAGGGCAGCACGTTCATCACCACATAGTCCACCGTCATCTCGCTGCAAGCATATTCAATCATCCGCGCTTTGCCGCCATTGGCTACCATCGCCAGCGCCACCGGGCGAATGCGCTTTTGCGCAATCAGATTATCAACCATATCGGGCAATTTGGCCCGCCGCATATAGTCTGTGCCGTCATACACCACCACCAATGGACATGGTTCTGACGTAGGCGGTTGATACAAGTACACCGCGCGTTTTTTGCCCACCACAATCCCATCAGTCTCAAGCGTGTGCCGGCTCACCAAGCCACGCGGAACGCCACGCTGGCGTCTGATCAGCGGGGTGGGGGCAGCCTCTGGCATGTAAAAAAAGTTGTTAATATGCCCGAGGCCACTTGGTATGGTGCGCGGGTTGAGCGGGTCGAGTGCGCGCTCGCCATCCACCACAAAAGCATATTCCATATAGCTATCGCGGGGCCAGGTCATTGTATGCGTCCATAGCTTTGGCTCAATCTCGCTCAACATGGGGGAACTTTCCAAATCCCAATCATCAAAATCACCCGCCAATTTCACGGGGCCTCTGCCATGCCACACAAAAGTGCTTTGCTCCCCCTCAATGATAGGCGTGCCCTCTTCCCTTGCTCGCTTTACCAATGGATGTGTCATTTCATCATCTCCCTTAACCTTAACCCTCAGCCTTAACCCCAACCTCAATCCTCAACCTCAACCCCGCCCAGCAGCAAGCCACTCAACAGATAACGCTGCAAGAGTATAAAGATAACGACTACTGGCAGGCTCATCAGCAAGGCCAGCGCCGCCAGCTCATTCCAAGAAGCCGACGCCCCAAAGTGGGTTTGCCGCAGCATGCCCGAAACCGCCATCGCCACCGTCACGTTATCGGGCTTGGCCACAAACAACCATCCCAGCGCAAATTCGGAATAGCCGATTAGAAAGGCAATCAGCGCCGCAACCGCAATCGAGGGCAAAGCCAACGGCAGCGTGACACGCAAAAAAGCCACCAGCCGAGAAGCCCCATCCAAAAAGGCCGATTCCTCCAGTTCCAGCGGCACAGCTTGAAAGGACGCGCGCATATTCCACACGCAAAATGGCATGCTCATGGCCATATAAACAATCATCAAGCCAAACAACGACGCGCGCAATTGCAGCGCCGTCAGCAGCACGTACAGCGGCGTCATTAGCGCCACCGGCGGCAGCAGCGCGCCCACCAACAAGCCAAACAGACCCGGCTTTTGCCCCGGAAAGCGCAGCCGCGCAAAAGCATAGGCCATGCTTGCCCCAAACACCACCGAAAGCGCCGCCGCTCCACCGGCCACAATCAGGCTGTTGCGCAACAGCCCCAGAAAAGACAGCGTCTGCCCGGGCTTTTCCCACATGCGCTGCAAGACCGACAGCGTCAGCTCTTTGGGCCACAGCCGAAACTCGAGCGGCCATCCCTGGATAGCATCGTCGAGCGCCATAAAAGCCAGCCCCCATAGCGGCAACAGCACAAACAGCGCCACCAGCACCAGGGTGAGTTGATACACAACCTGCTTCCACCCGGCCACTTTATGCATAGGTCACGCCCTCCGCTGCCTTGCTCCAGCGGCTGAACCATAGCACCAGCGCAATCAACACGATTACGGTGAACACATTGAGCGCCGCTGAAACGGCAAACTGGCCGCCAAAATAGTTGTTGGCATCAAAAAAGAAAAACGATACCGACGCAAAGGTATAGAGCCCAAAAGGCGGCTCCATGACGTAAAACAGGTAAAATTGGTTGAACGCAAAAATGATGCGTAAAATCAATGCCGGCGCCAGCAATGGCAATAGCATCGGCCAGGTGATGTACCTGAACCTGGTCCAGGCGCTTGCGCCGTCCACCGCCGCTGCATCGTACACGTCGGCCGGGATCATCTTTAGCCCGGCTGTCGCCGCCAGCATGATGAGCGGCCAACCCATCCAGGTGGCAGCCACAAGCAGCACCCCCAGCGCCAGCAGGGGGTTTTCTCCCCACCGGATCGGCGTGCGCAGCGCCAGGCTCAACCAGCCATTCGTCGGCTCAAAGATGTTCATCCACACCATGGCTCCCACAAACTCGGGCAGCGCCCAGGGCAAAATAAAGAGCGCTCGCCACCAGCCTCTAAAGCGCACCCCACGCTTGTTCAACAGCAGCGCAATAGCCACCCCCAGCGCCGTCTGCAAACCCACCGATAGCGCAGTCCAAGCGACGTTAAAGACCAGCACCGAAGCCGCCGTGCCGGAAAACAATTGCTCCAACAGAGCAAATCCGGCATAGTGCACCTCGCGCGTCGCCGCGCTCGTGTCGGTTGAAAACAACTCTGCCGGCACTGGTTCTACTTGCCTGGTCAAGCCTTGCCACACAGCCCGCCAAATGCCCCCCTGAATACCATCGCGGATCGAGATGGTGTTGAAATCGGTCAGCGACATTGCCAACTGGTAAGCCAGTGGGAACAATACAATCAAGCTCAGAGCAAGCAAGCCAGGCAGCAGCCAGGGCAACGCATGCAATGTTTCAATCCACGTGCGCCGGTTGGGCGCTTTGGCCCGTGCCCAGGCCAGGCGTGTTTGCTTGAGCCAGCTCACCAAGGTTGGCCAAACTTTTTCAAGACCCAGCCCGGCGCTCAGGCAGAGGGGAACCGTGAGCATCAAGATGTACTGCGGCCACTTTGTGGGCCACACCAGCAAAAAGCCCAATTCCAACATCAGCCACAGCGCAAACACGCGCTGCTGCCGCCACAGGCGCGGCAGCCCTAGCACAGCCAGCAGCGTGATAAAGGGGTCTAGGCTCACAACAAACACGCCGGGGTGCCATGGGACCGATCCAAAAAGCCAGACCAACGGCTGCCATGCCGGGAAACCCGCCTCGCGCACGTGCTCGCTTTGGGCATAACCACCGTGATAAAGGACAGACTCTTTTAGGCGGTTAATTGGGTCGGGCCACAAATACGGATCAGCCGCAAAGAACGTAATTAGCGCCAGCGCCCCCCAGGCCGCCACCGGCCACAGCCAGCCAGCCAGCGCCGCGGCAGTGCGGGGCGACTGGCGCGGATAGGTGCTCCACAGCCAATAGGCAGCCACAGCTACGCCCGCAAAAACATACGGATATTTGCCCGCCACCGTCAGCCCCAACGCCACCGCCGAGAGCGCCAGCCAGACATTCCACTTGCCTTGAGAGCGTTGATGGCACAGCACCACCAACAGGCTGGTCAGCGCAGGCAGCGATTCGAGCATCACCTGGCTGGTGTACTTGATCTGCCAGGTAAAAATGCCAAGCGCAAGCCCCGCCAATGGATTGAGGATGGCCAAGGCCAAAACCGCCAAGACGCCACAAGCCGCTTGCAGCCAGCGCGCAACGGTAAGGTGCGGCTGCGGCAGTGACCCCGCCGGGCTAGCCGTGGTAGGCCGGTCGGGGATTTCGGACACGGGCGGCAAAAAGGCCAGCGCCACACCAGTGGCCAGCTTGGTGAGCGGGGGATGCTCGGTGCGATAATTCTCGCGCGTCACCACACCCAGGTCACCTGCCTTGAGACCCGTGGCATATTGCTGCCCTGCGCGCATATAGTCGTCTTCATCATAGTCAATAGGCAACAACTCGACCGCCCGCAGTCGCAACAATAGGGCAACCAGCGTGACAGCCAGAATAGCGACAATGCGAATCCAGCGTGATTGCTTCATAGTACACTTTGCAACGCGTTCAAGTGCGCGTCTCCAAGAGTGCGGCTGTGCTTTATCAGTGACGAGTGTCCTTGAAGAATGTTTACCAGGTCGTCATCAATTTGCTGCTTGATGCCCGTATCCAGCCGAAACGCGCGCAGCAGCTTGCGGCAGGTTTCCAGCCGGCGATCTCGCTTGGCGAGCAACATCCCAGAGCCTACGGCCAATTCTAGCGCCAGCTTGTCAGCCGGGCCTAAAACAACACCCTGCACAGCCAGGGTCTCGGTCTGCTCATCGTAAGAGAAATCCTGGCCAGAACTAGGTAAAACCCTGTCCAGTTTACGTTCGAGCTTGCGATCGAGGTTATGCTCGGCATTGTTAATAGTCAAGCTCACCCTATCTGGCAAGCTCACCCCGCGGACCACCAGCTTAAAAGTGCGCCGCGCCGGGACAAGCGCCAAGTCACCCTCAACCGGCGCAATGGTGAACTGCAAACTAGTTCCGCCCCAGGCTTGCGAGAACCTGGTGACAGCGTATTTGCCATTTACATAGGCTTGTGTCTCGCCATCATCTTCGTACAATTCAAAGGTGTTATCTGCGCCGGGGAAAATGCAAAGCGTCAGCTCGTCTGGATTCGTCAGGCCGCCCCACCCCACCTGCGGGCCAAGCGGAATAATGCCGCCAGCCTTGGCCAACACTGGAATCTCTTCAAGCGTTCCATACATGGCAAGCCATCGCCCGCCTTGGTAGTGTTCGCCGCTAAAGAAATTGAACCAGTCCCCTTGTGGCAGCCAAATCGCCTGGCGGCTGAGCCGCGTATCGGGATCAGCCGGCGAAACAAAGGGCGCGGCAATCAACTCGCTGCCAAAATAATACTGGTTCGGGCAACAGTAGGCATCCTCCGCCTCAGGGTCAAGGTAATACATGGGCAAAACCAAAGGGCGAGCGTCTACATGGCATCTCCAGGCCATCGAATACAAATAGGGTAAAAGCGCATGCCGCAGTTGCAGCGCACTGCGAGTGATGCGCAAGGTTTCCGCGTCGTATCCCCACGGGCGGCGCTCGTGGTACGAATTGCTGGTGCTGTGCAGGCGCAGCACCGGGCTAAACACGCCAAACTGCACCCAGCGCGTGTACAGCTCGTGGTCTTCAATGCCACGCTGGTGGCCGCCAATGTCGTGACTCCACCAGCCATAACCCACATTGGCCGCCGTCGCCGTAAAATAAGGCTGAAACGCCAACGTTTCCCACGTCACAAAGGTGTCGCCAGAAAAACCAATCGGGTAGCGATGGTTGCCCAGGCCGCCCCAGCGTGAAAAGATAAAGGGACGCTTTTCCTCGGCGCGGGCCAAATCGTTATAGTGCAAGTGATTCAGCCACCACAATGGGTCAAGCCCAGATACATTGGTCCTTTCGCCCTGCTGCCAGTCAATCCACCAAAAGTCTACCCCTTGTTCTTCCAGTGGATGGTGCAAGATGTCAAAATAAGCCGCCGCAAATTCAGGGTTGGCAATATCAAACAGCACCGGCTGGCCGCTGGCCGGGTTCACACCCATCCGGCGCGCCATGGCTTGATAACGCGCTTCGTGCGGATGCACGCCATCGGCAGGGTGCAAGTTGAGCGTGACCTTGAGGCCCCGCTCGTGCAGCCAGTGTAATAACCCCTTCGGATCGGGAAACAGCTTCCTGTTCCAAGTATAGCCAGTCCAACCACTAGAGGCGTTGCCTGTTTGGGTAATGTGCCAGTCCATATCTATCACGCACACGGCCAGCGGCGCGTCATGCCTTTCAAAGTCTTGCATCAACTCTATCAGCTCATCTTGCGAATATGCCCAATAACGCGACCACCAGTTTCCCAACACCCACCGCGGCACAAGCGGCATTGGCCCGGCTACCTGGCAAAAATCGCGCAGGCAGGCCACATAGTCGTGCCCATAGCCGAAAAAGTACAAATCAAGCTTGCCAGGGGCCACCTGTGGCTCTAACCAACCCGCCTCACTAAAAACCAAGCGGCTCGAATCATCCACCACCGCCCAGCCTCGGCGAGACATCAACCCTGGCTCGATGTGGATGGGGCCATTGGTCCCGTCGAGCGTGCGGGCCGTGCCCAATAGATTATGCCAATCGCGCTCGCCATAGCGCCAGCGCGCGCCCAATTGCCTCAGCTCGATTGACAGCGAATCTCTAAAGCCACCCGGGGCAAGCACATAGCGCAAATGCAAATGCTCGGTGATGATTTCTAGCTGGTCCGGCGATTGAACAACTCTAAAATCAGGCGCGGGCTGCCGGCGATGCCAAAAAACCTGGCTGGCGCGGTCTTCAAAGCAGTCCTGCGGCGAATATTCCAGCCGGATCAGGCGCGAGGTCAATACCGTAAAACGAACGTGAGGGCCATTTACAATCGCTTCAGGCTGCGCCAAAGGTTGGGAATTGATCTTGAAACGAGGGGGAATCATAGAGTTCATCATTGCCTTCAAACCAGCGAGCCGCCGGAAACCGTTGGAGGCGCCGGCGGCTAACTTTTGCTGCTATTTTTTTGCAGGGCTTGGCCCGAAACTGCTTGCCCGTGTCCGGCGCTACACGCCGGCGGGCTGCCAGGCGCAGGTCGCGCAGCAACCCACCTAGCCTTTGGTGCCACCTACCGTCAGGCCGCCGACGATATAGCGCTGCAAGCTCATGTAAACAGCCGACACCGGGAAAGCCACCAAGATAGACATGGCCGCAAACTTGGCCCAGGGGGTGTTATCAGCATACTGCCCCACCATGTTGTACAGTTCCATAATGAGGGTGTGATCCGACACTTTGGTCAAGAACTGCCACGAAATGCCAAATTCAGTCCAGCCGCTCATAAAGCCCAGAAAAGCCGTCACGGCCAGCGCCGGCGTGGCCAGCGGCAAGATCACGGACAAAAACACCTGGTTGGCCGAAGCGCCGTCAATAATGGCGGCCTCTTCCAGGTCTTTGGGTATAGTGTCCAGATAGCCCTTGAGGTTCCAGATTGAAAACGGCAACATGCCCGATATAATCGCCAGGCCCACCCCGGCCAGCGAGTCGCGCAAGTTGAAAATGGCCCTGCCGGTTTCCGGGTCGGCTACCTGGAACTTGTTCAACAGCACGTACAACGCCGGCAAAGAGGCGATGGAAGGCAACATCAACACAGCCACAATGCCCAGCATCAACAACTCGCGGCCCGCAAAGCGAAAGCGCGAAAAGGAATAAGCCGCCAGCACGCCAATCAAGACCGCCCCCACCGAAGTGCCAAAGGCTAGTCGAAAGCTATTAAAAGCCAGCGCGGCAAAACTAATGTTGTTATTGGTCGGGCGTTCGAGCACCTGAGCATAAGCCGTGAAAGACGCCCCCGGCGGAATCAGCGCCAACTCGGTCGGGCGCGAGATGTCGCGTGGGTCGAGCGACAGGCTCACCACCCACAAAATCGGAAAAATCACCGTAAAGGCAATAAAAATCAGCAGCGCCTGTAGCAACAATTGTTGGATCAGCCCTAGTTGCCGCCCAGAAGGCATCAACTCGCCCGCCCTGGATTTGCGATTGAATAGATTAGCTAGTCTAGACATCGTAACTCTCCGTCGCGCGCGTAACGCGGTTGACCACCATGGTCAGGCCCAACAAGATAAAGAAAATATACACACAAAATGCCGCCGCCATGCCGTACAACTGATTCTCGTTGACCAGGCGGAAAGCCGTCGTCACCAAGATTTCGGTCTGGCGCAACGGCCCACCTCCTGACAAAAAGTAAATCAGGTGGAACAGGTTAAAAGTCGTGATCACGCCCAACACGGCGGCGGGCACCATCGCAGGACGCAGCAGCGGCAGCGTGATGCCCCACAACTGTTGCGGGTGGCTGGCCCCATCAATCGAGGCCGCCTCGTACAGTTCTTTGGGAATACTCTGCAATGCCCCGGTTGCCACAATGGTCATAAACGGCCAGCCCAACCAGATGTTGGTGATCAGCAACGCATAATAGGAGAGTGTGAGCGGGATAAATGAAATAGGCGGATCAATCTGGTCAATCCACCGGATCTGGGCCGGCCCCGCGCCAAAAAGCCCTAGAACCGCATTGATCATCTGGTTGATTGCGCCATAGTCCCGATCGTACATATTCCTCCAAACATTGGCAATAATGATCGGCGGAATGACCATGGGCAAAATGTAAATGGCGCGATAAATCCCCCTGAACCACAGGCCCTCAGTGTTGAGAATCACGGCAATCAAGATGCCCAACGCCACGTGGACGATGACATTGGAAAAGGTCCAAAACAGGTTAAAGGCCAACATGTGCCAAAAATCAAAGTTGGGGATGGTAGGCAGGTTGTTCTTGAATATGTCAATGTAATTGGCCAGCCCCACCCAGTTTGGCGCGGGCGCGGTGATCCTGAGATTGGCCAGGCCATAATCCGTAAACGACATCCATACCTGAAACCCCAATGGGTAAAAAGTAATGATTCCCATCACGATAAAGGCAGGAATCAGATAGACATAAGGGGTTGCCTTTTTGCGAATGCGCTGCCAGGCTCTCGATTCACCCATAGCTCTTGTTTGTGCGGCCATAATCTATCTCCCAACATTGCGCTGCTTAGCCAGCGGAGGCCAAGCAAGGCCAGTTAAGAAAAGGGGGGCGTTGCTTGGCAACGCTCCCCTTTAGACAGAGTTAAACTACTTTTTGTTCGCCGTGTTCATGGCGGCGCAAGCCTCTTTCACACCATCGGCGGGCGAAGCCTTGCCTTCCAAGACTTTGGTGACCATATCACCAAATGGACCCCAGTAATTGCCAAACTCTGCGCTCTGCGGGCGAGGGAAGCCGGTCGCCGCAGCATCGGCAAAAGCCTTGACCAATGGGTCAGCCAGCGTAATGTCCATCACGGGCGGATCGCCAGCCACATCGGCATAGATCTTTAATCCCTCGGCGCTAAAGATGTACAGCGCCAGGTCAACGGCTTCCTTGGCATTCTTGCTGTTCGGGTTGATATAAAAGCCATCAATGCCGGCCAATGGCGAAGCGGGAGCCTTGCCAGCCGGAATCGGGGCAACGCCCAACTTGTCGCCCAGGTCCTTCTTGTAATCGCCCAACACCCACGGGCCGTTGACGATCATGTCGGCCTGGCCCTGGCGGAACATTGTGTCGGCCTTGCCGCCATCAGTCTCGAACTTGGCCCCGGCCGCCTTCAAGTCAACCAGGTATTGCATCGCTTCGGTAAAACCAGCCTGGTCGGCGATGCACTTGCCAGTATCGTCCATCAACTTGCCGCCGAACGCGCCAAAGAAACCAAAGTTGTGGTAAGCGTTCTGGTTCAAAACGAGCACCTTGCCATCCTTGACCATTTGGAGCAATTCATCGGTGGTCTTGGGCGGGGTGGGCACCTTGTCTTTGTTATAGTACAGCGCCACGGCCTTGATGATGCCCGGCACCGCATAAATCTTGCCGTCTACCTTTACGCCGTTAACGCCGGCCGTAGAAACCTTGTCCAGCTTGCCAGCCAGCAGGTCATCCAGCGGCAGAACCAAGCCGGCGCGCACCCAGTTGCCCAGGTCGTCGTTGGGGGCGGTGAACATGTCGGCCGCCGCGCCGCCCGAAGCAGCGTCGGTCTTCCACTTGTTAAAGATCTGATCGAACGGGATATTCTGCATGTCAACGGTCACGTTCGGATTGGCTACCTTGTACGCCTCAACGATTTGAGTGATGGCCTGCTCTTCCGAACCGCCAGTGTGATACGAATGCCAGAGCGACAGGGTAACCTTCTTGGCCTCAGGGGCTGCGGTTGGGGTTGCAGCGGTCCCGCAGGCGCTCAACAGCATGCCTGCCACAACCAACAGGGCGAGTACAGCAAACACGTTCTTCTTCATTTTCTAGATTCCTCCAATTTGATATTTTTGAGAATACGGGGTTTTGTTACCAACATTTGTTGTTGCCCATAATGAGCGTTTTTATTCGCGATACCTCCCACCTCCTTCCTGATATCATTACCTATTTTCAAAATAGGTCATTATTCGAGACCCGCTATGAAAACGGCCTACTCGAATGTGCCGTTTGGCATAATACTACTGAAAATAGCCTCTGTCAACCCTCACGCCTGCTGTTTGGCGGCGGCGCTGTAGACGAGCGAATAATCAACGGGCATGGGATGAGCTTTTTAACCGCCGGGCTATCTGGATTCTGCAGTTGCGCCAACAAAGCCTGCGCCGCTTCGCATCCCAAGGTGTAATAGGGAGCATGGCTTGTCGTCAGATGCGGAACAACCCAAGAAGCTGCTTCACTATCGTTGCTGCTGACTATCGAACAATCGCGAGGCACTTGCAGCCCAACCGATTCCAAGGCTTGCATCGCGCCGATGGCCATCAGGTCGTTGGCAGTATAAATTGCCGTGGGACGTTCACCCCCCAAGGACAGAAACCCTTGCATGGCTTGCCCACCACCCTCTTGCCGAAACCCGCCATAGCTAACCAGCCGCTTGTCAAAAGGCAACCTGGCGCGCCGCAAGGCTTGCCGGTAACCTTGCAACCGGTCTAATGTGACCACCAGAGTAGAATGTCCGCCAATGAACCCAATCCGCCGATGGCCCAGATTGATCAAATAGGTAATCGCTTCGGCCGTCGCCCGCATGGCATCTACTTCTACCCACCACAGATTGGGCACATCCTTGATCGGCCGCCCCAACAACACAAAGGGCAAACGCTCAGACAACAATGCCATCGTGGTGTCAACATCTACCCGCGATGCCTGAACTAGCACGCCATCCACCTGACGAGAGCGAATCAGGTTAAAGGCCAGATTGGCTTCATCTTCAAAATTCTCGGTGCCGGCAATGACAAGCCGTAGCCCTTCGGGATAAATAATGGCCATAATGCCGCGCAAGACCTGGGGGAAAAACGGATCCAGGAAAAATTCCTCTTGCTTGTGAGGGATAATCATGCCCAGAGTATAGGCGCGCTGCATGCTCAAAGAACGCGCAATGGCATTGGGATGAAAATTGAGCTGCCCAGCCGCCTGAATCACCCGTGAGCGTGTCTCTTCACTGATTTTGGCGCTGCCTGAAAAGACCCTTGACACTGTGGAAGGATGTACTCGGGCAAGCTCAGCAACATCTTTGATAGTTGTTCTCATACACACCCAGGGTACCCTTGCAACTTTTGCATTGATTTTATGCAACCGCTTGCACAATGCATTATAAATGCAACCGCTTGCATTGTCAAGACCCTTTTCCTTAAATTTTTGCCTTTTTGCTGTGTTTTCTTGACAACAGAACAAAAGTTCTGTATAATTGGGTTAATCAGATCAATAGTTCTGGTGGTTAATAAATGCCATGCAAGCACCTCAATTGTTTCAAACAAATTCAACTTGTACAGAATTATCGCGGCAGCCATATAGCGAACCCACTCGCATGGTGAGCTATTTATCATCTCATGCTGCCAACCTGAGCTTGTTCCCACATCTCACTGCCCCATCCAATAGAGTGCAAAGGCTGGCAAAAGAATTGGCAATGATCGCTGGCGCATCATTCACCCTTTTGTCCAAACCAAGGCATACTGCGCACAACTTGCCAACTCGCCTGGTTGAGTTGCTGCAATCCTATTTGCGGCTTGGTCACCCAATACCCTCTTTCACGGCTTTGCTGGGCATCGTTGACGATGGCGCGCCATTGCTGGTTCGCCTACCCAGCCCAGTGGTTGGCCACATTCATATCCTCGGCACACTGGGTTCAGGCAAGACAACCCTGGCTCAAACCATCATTCTTAGCCTGGCGCTATCACATCGCCGCAGCCAGTTGATGTTCGTCCTTATTGATCCCAAGCAGCGTGCGCTTGGCCATTTGGGCCAACTTGCTCATCTGCTATGGCCTGTAATCCAAAATGTCAACGACGCGCTTGACGCGCTAGATGAACTGGTGCGCTTGGTAGAAACACGCGAGCGCACCCAAACCCGCGCGCCTCGCATTGTTGTTGTTATAGATGAAACAGACCCATTGTTGCAAATAGCTGGCGACCATGTGCCCCAGGCCCTGGCGCGCCTGACCCAGCGTGGGCGATGGGCCGGCATCCACGTCATTGCCTGCGCCCAAAAGCCGCCCATAACCATAACATCATCGGAGGCGCTGGCGCAAACCGCTTTTCCGGTGCGTTTGGTAGGCAAAGTTGGCAACTCGGATGAAGCCTATGCTGCAACCGGCCTGGCAGAAAGCGGCGCAGAAAAGCTCAAGGGGCGCGGCGATTTTATTGGCATAGCTCAAGGCGCGCTGTGGCGTTTTCAGGCCGCTTTTGCCACACCCGCCGAAGGCAGGCAATTGGTTGAGCAATTGAACAACGGAATGCGCAGTTGGAATCTAGTTTCTCATTAAAGAGGAGATCATAACCCATGAGCATCACATTATTTAGACAAAACAGCAAACAGTCTGGCGCCCGCTCGCATGCTCGGCGACGGCGTCCACAGGGTGAAAAAATCAGAATGGAAGCCAAGCGTTTTGGCTATTTCCCACAGTGCTTTATCTGGCGGGGAAGGCGTTACGATGTGCACGCTGTCGAGCGATGTTGGACGGTATCGCATCGCTGGCTGTGGGAGGTAGAGCGGCATTGCTTCCGCGTGCGCTGCGCAGAGGGCCGCTTTGAGCTTTACCAAGACGTCAAAAAGAATTCCTGGCATGTCGAATATTTCGAGCGTGATTAGGACCTAGCAATCTTGCTAGGGTCTGCAATCTTGCAGGGAAACGGGGCAAGACTATGCGAGAAGGGCTATTGTGGTTCGATGACAATGCAGGCCGCAGCCTGCTAGACAAAATAGAACGCGCCGCCAACCGTTATCGGCAAAAATACGGTCATGTGCCAAATGTCTGTTATGTTCATCCAACCATGATCGGCAACCAAGAAGCCAAGCTGGGCGCGCTTCGCTTGGTGGCCGCGCACAATGTGCTGCCCAATCATTTTTGGCTGGGCGTGATGGAAGCAAGCGGCTTGTGAGCAGGCAGTTTGTAACCAGGCAGTTCAAAACATAATGCGCACACGCAGGCTACCCGCTTGCGTTAAAAGTGCGACGCCGGGGCATTCTCCCCGGCGTTTTTTATTTTGGCGCTTTTGCGCTACAATCACTTTGCGGAACATTTCTCCACTACCTGGCGTCAAATTGGCACGCCAATCGCTGAATTTTCAAAGGAGGTAACTACTCAGCCATAGCTCATTTTTTTTACCACAAAGGGCACAAAGTACACAAAGGAAATCTACTTAGTGTCCTTGGTGTCCTTAGTGGTGAGATAAATGCACATGCCTGAGCAGTTACCAAAGGAGAAGAAAATGGAACCCACCCGCCGCGAGTTTATCCGCGCTTTTGGCGTCACGCTGGCAGCCCTGTTGACCACAGGCTGCGGATTGACGCGCCGGCTGACCCCAACGCCATTTGTCACGTGCTATGAAATGGTCGAACCTACCCCTACAGCGCCCATGACGTGCTACACAGCCATGCCACCTACACCCACCCCTGCCCTGGGCGCAAGCCCACACTGGGGCACGCTTAGAGATTGTTGGCTGAGCCTGAAAAACAAGCAGCTCCAATCTTACGAAGAGACGGATTTCTCCCGTGAGCTGCGCCAACGGCATACCCAGGCGCTTGACGCTTTGGTTGCCGGCGGCGAGCTAGAGGCCGCCGTGGCCCAAGAAATCGGCGTGGCGTTCGAGCAGGCCATCGCCCACATCCAACGCCAAATGGCCACCTGCTACATCGCCCTGCCACCCGAATTCAACCCACGCGAGGATCTGACGCAGCAGGCCGCCGCGCTGACCGAGATGGCCGGCCAAAGCAATCTCGAATCGGCCACGATTGCCCAGGCCCAGGCCGCGCTCGAACGTGATATTGCCTGGCTATCGCAATTTGGCGCGGGCCAACAGCCTGACGAGCTAGAAACTATCCAGGCTGCGCCAGAAGAAATCGAGGCCGCGCGCATCTTGGTGTGGCTATTGCTGAAACAGTGAGGATAAGAATATGTCTACCACCCGCCGTGAATTTCTTCAGCGCCTTGGCATTGCGCTGGCAGCTCTGGCCGCAGCGCGCTGCGCCATCCCAGGCGGCAGCCAGGGCGACGATTGGGACGACCTGCGCCAACAGTGGGCCGGGCTGGAAGGCCTGGCCCAAGACGCCCAAGATGCCGACCGTGGCGACAAGACACGCCAGCGCCTAGCCGCCGAACATCGCGCCGCGTTAGACCGGCTGGTGGCCGCCGGCAAGCTGGATTCTGCCGTGGCCGAGGATATGCAAGCCGCCTTTGACGGCGCCGCTTACCACGTCTGGCGGGCCAACGCCCCCATCACCTGCTACGAGCCGATGATAGGGCCCGAGTATCAGGTCGAGAGCAGCAGCAACTTGGCTAAACAGGCCGAGGCGCTGCTAGAGATGTCTGAGCGCAGCAACATTGACAACGCCACCGTCGCTCAGGCCCAAACCGCCATCGAGCGCGACATTGCCTTCCTGGCTATGCCAGAGAGCGAAAAGACCTCGCTCACCAAAGCCGTGAGGGATGCCGCTGGCGATTCGTTAAAGTTTCCCTCCCTCACCGAAATTGATCTGGATATTCCTCCCGAATCTGCCGAGGCGGCGCGCCTGCTGGTAGATTTGTTGCTGGACAAGTAAAAGGAGGCCAAATGAAACCTAGTCGGCGAGAATTTCTTCGCAATACGGGAGTGCTGCTGGCATCGCTGGCGCTGGCTAGCTGCCAACCCCAGACAACCTGCTATGCAGCGGTGACCTCTGAGCCCACCCCAGCAAAAGGCAGCCAAGGCGACGATTGGGCCAGCGTGCGCGCGCAGTGGGTGGGGCTAAAGCAGTTGGCCCAAGATGCCCCCAAAGGTGAGCTTGGCCAAAAGACGCTGGAAAGCCTGATCGCCAACCACCGCGCGGCGCTAGACAAGCTGGCGCAAGCCGGGCAGCTCGACTCTGCTGTGGCCCAAGATATGCAAGCCGCTTTTGAAGCGGCGGCCCACCACATCTGGATGCTCAATTCGGGCGTCACTTGTTACAAACCCTCGCCCGGCCCCGTCTATGGCTCTCAAAGCAGCGACGAGCTGGCCCAACAGGCCCAGGCGCTCATCGAAATGTCGCAGCGCAGCAGCCTTGACCCGGCCGTCGTTGCCCAGGCCCAGGCTGCCATCGAGCGAGACATTGCCTTCCTGGCAATGTCCGACGAGGAAGAGCAGGCTTTTATTGACGCCGTGCTGCAAGCAGGGCAGGCTGCTCAAGCTTATCCCCAGTGGCCCGAACTGGAGATGGATATCCCGCCCGAATCGGCTGAGGCAGCGCGCCTTTTGGCCAGGCTGCTAGTGGAGCAAAAATGACCCGCCCGCGCCTGCAAACCATCATTCTCGAAGTCACCCCGGCCTGCAATCACGCCTGCCTGCATTGCTACAACTATTGGAACCACCCTGACCCCGCCACCCCCTCTGCGCTTTCCACTGCTCCCCTTCCTCTCTCGCCGAAAGAGGAAGGGGGGCCTAGGGGGAAAGAGAGGTCCGACGTGCGTCCGCTGCTGGCTCACGTCCTCGACCAGATAGACTGCACTCACGTCACGCTGACCGGCGGCGAGCCGCTGCTGCGCCCCGACCTGCCGGACATTGTCAGCTTTCTGGCCGAGCGTGGCGCGCGCGTCAACCTCATCAGCAACGGCCATCTCCTCACCGACGAGTTGGCAGCCGAGTTGATTGAGCGCGGGGTGGGGTTGTTTGAGCTGCCGCTGCTCAGCTTTCGCCGCGAGGCGCACGATGCGCTGTCTGGCGCTACGGGCGCGTTCGACGCGGTGCTGGCGGCGCTGGCGCACATTCGCTATCATCAGGGGCAGGCCGTGGCCGTATTTGTGGCCACCCGCCATAACATTGCCCACCTGCACGATACGCTCAAACTGGCCTTTGCTTTTGGCGTGCGCGGGGTGATGCTAAACCGTTTCAACCCTGGAGGGCGAGGGGCGGGGAATATTGAAGAATTGCTGCCGACTGTGGAAGAAATGCGCGCCGCGTTAGAGGTGGCCGAGGCCGCCACCCAAGAGTTCAAGCTATCGGTGGCGTGCTCCATCCCCATTCAGCCCTGCCTGATAGACAACTCGGCTTACCCGCACCTGGGCTTTGGGTTTTGCGCCGCCGGTTCCAGCCGCGCCTATTACACGCTTGACACGGCGGGCAATGTGCGCCCGTGCAATCACACGCCCACCATCTTGGGCAATGCCTGGGACGAGCCATTCGCCCACATCATCGCCCCCGCTCGCCTGGCAGGTTTTGTCGCCGCTGTGCCGGCCTTTTGCGCGCCCTGCGCGCTGCGCAACGAGTGCCAGGGGGGCTGCAAAGCTTCTGCTCAGGTCTGCTACGGCAGCCTGGAGGGTGAAGAACCTTTTTTGCGCCTCAACCGCAATAGAGCCAAACCGCTGGCATAGATAGTTTTTGTGTAACTACTCAGCATCCTGAGCGGAGCGCCGCGCTCCTTCGACTGCGTTTCACTTCGCTCAGGATGCGCGGCGCGTAGCCTGCTCTGTCGGCAGACAGGTCGAAGGGTGCCGGCTGAGTAGTTACGTTTTTGTCGGGAAAGTAGGTTGACACGCTTTGCGTCATGTCAGCCTATGCCAAGCGGCATGGCGCAAAGCGTGCCGCTTTTACGGGGTTTCCCAACAAGAATTAGATAGACAGGCCTGCTACCAGCACATCCAACGCCACAATGTCCTCGGTCTGGCCAGTCTTGATTTCAAAGTCAATCTCTTGCAGGCGGCGGTAAACCGCCTCCAGTTGATCCATGGTAAACGCGCGCGTCTGCGCTCCCAGTTTTTTGGCCACATAAGGGTGAAGGCCCAGCTTGGCCGCGGCCGCATCGCCGGTGATATTTTGCCCATCCAGCTCTTTGAGCAAAATCAACAGCCGAAACTGGCGAATGATCATCGCCATCAAGCTCAGGGCCGCCTCGCCCGAATCGAGCAAGCGATGCAGCTCGCGCGCCGCCACCTGACCGTTGCCCTGCGCCAGCGCGTCAACCATCGCAAACACATCGCCCTGGTGAACATCGTGCACCAGCAGCCGCACATCGTCGGCGCTTACCGGCCTGGACCAATTGACAAAAGTCAGCAGCTTGACGATATTTTGATCCAGCGCGCGCAAGTCGCCGCCAGAAAACTCGGCCAGCAGCGTGGCGGCTGCCGGCGCAAGCTGCCCGCCGTGATGCTTGGCGCGGTCAACAACCCAATGGGCCAATTGGCCGGGCGGCGGCAATTGGAACTGGTGCACGGTGCGCTTGTCTATCGAGGCAGCCAGCTTGATGACGGGGTGATGGGCAGGCAGCGGGCGAGCTTCTACAAAAATCAGGCGAGTGGTTTCAGGAAGAGTGGGCAAATAGGCCAACAGCTCATCCAAAAAAGCCTTTTGCGCAACTGATGCGTCCGTTTCGGCGCCGCCCTTTTTGCCACGGCGGGCTACCAACCCACTCAACAGATCCTGCACAATCACCAGCCGCTTGTCGGCCAAGAAAGGCACGCTATCGCACGCAAAGCGCAGCTCTGACAGTGTCACCTTGCGGCCTTCTAGCACAGTGATATTCAAGTCGCGCACGGTGGCATCTCCGACCCTGGTCTTGAATGCGGCCACCTGCTCTGCGCGGGCCAACTCGTCGTCGCCGTGGAAAATGTAAAACATGGCTTGTAGAAAGGAGTATGGGCGTTAGCTCTGCGTGCTTATCCTATGAGCCTTGATCCCGCCGCGCGAGACATCTTGCACGCCGGTGATGCCCAGTTCGCCCACATCGGGCAAAGTGGTGATGCGCTCTTGAACGATTGGGCCTAGCGGTTGCGCCAAAACCAAAGCAATCATTGTCACCGAAAGCACCACCGGCAGGCGATCCCAACTCCATTTCTTGCTCCGCCCGCCCATTGCAACAAAGGCTCCACCGCCAGCCAGCATGCCCGAGGTAACCAGATTGGTGCCGCAACCCGGGTGAATGGCCAGCCGGCGCTCGCCCGCCTTGAGGCGGCGCAAGGCTTCGTTCGCCCCCGCAGCAACTTGATCGGTGGTGACCTCGCCATAGATGTAATATCCAAACGGCGTTGAACGGCCCACCAGGCTGATGCCAGGGTGGCGCTGCGACAAAACGTGAATGGTGGCGTGCTCGAGCGCATGGTTGCGCCGGGTACGCGCGATAAACCCAATATCTAAAATACTCATCTCTGCCTCACCTTTCAAACGTATTATAACCGCTCACCCCGCTTACAGCAAGCACCTTACATGTCAAACATTTGCCGCAGTGCCGCAATTGCCTGCGCGGCAGACACAAAGTGGATAGCGCCCAGCCCGGCCCGCCGCGCACCCTCGACGTTTTCTATAAAATCATCCACCAACACCGCCTGGCTGGGCAGCACATTCAGGCGCTGGCAGGCAATCTGGTAAATGCGCGCCTCTGGCTTGACCACGCCCTCTTCTGCCGAGATAACAACCGCGTCAAAGGCATCGCCCAGGTTGTATTCTGCCAGCAAGTCTCGCAGGCAGGCTGAAAAGTTGGATAACAAGGCTGTCTTGAGCCTGGGGCGCAGCGAGCGGATAAAGACCACCAGCGCCTCATCCAATTGGTCACCAATAAAAAATCGGCGGCGCAAGTCGGTTGTTGCTTCAGAGGCAAGACCGCGCTGCTGTCCCCACTTGGCCCAAAATTCCTCATCGCTCAATTCGCCCTTTTGGCAACGTCCCCACAGCGGGCTGCCAAAAACCAGCTTTTCTACACTGCCTTGTGCCAGGCCATACTGCGCTTCAAGCGCGCGGCGCGGCTGCTCATCAACCGTGCGCATCAGCACGCCGCCCCAATCAAAAATAACTGCTCTCGCCATCATTGTCATTGTCATCGTGCTGCCTTTTGACCAAAAAGAAACCCGTTTTCTCAGCCTGCTCCACCAGGAAAAAAACGGGTTTGGGGGATGCCCTTGCGGCCAACCTACAACCTAATGGCTGCGCCTGCGCCACTCCTCCTTCAATTCCAGCGCATTCAGGTCGGCCATTTCCAAGAAATCCTTCAACAGGCGTTGAAACTTGTTGGCCTCGTCAATCATTGGGAAATGCAGCGAGTCTTTCAAGAGTATGGGCCGCACAAATTCTTCATCCATATTTTGCAACCACTCGTTTTGCGGCGATGTAATGATGGGGTCCTTTTCGCCGTGGACAATCAGGGTGGAAATCTCTCTCGATTCCAGAGTAGCGCGCAAGTCAAGCGCGCCCGACGCGCGGGCGCTGAGCGTCACCGCGTTGATATCGGCCTTGTCGGCCTCTACCGCCACATCGGGATAGCTGGCCTGGGCCTGGCGGCGGCCAATCATGCGATCTAGCACATTATCGTTGCCGGTAGATAGTTTGCGGTTAACGGCAGTGCCCACCACAGGCAAACTCACTGCCATCAGGCGATCTACCTTCTCTGGCTGTCGCTCTGCCAGCAACACAGCCGCAATAGCGCCCAGCGCATGGCCGACAATCGGCGCACGGACAATACCCAGGCTATCCATGAAAGCGCCCAGCAGGTTGACATAGGCATCAATGTCGTAGCGACTGGGCGACTTGTCACTGTCGCCAAACCCCCACAGGTCTAACGCGTAGGTGCGGTATCTATCGGAAGCCACTTCCATCGTCGGCATCCAATACCGCCACGACCCCAGCCAACCGTGCACGAAAATCACCGGCTTGCCGCGACCTAGAGCTTCATAGTGTACTAATCCGCTGTCAATGATAATCGCGCTCATACTCTATCCCTTTACTATCCGCCCCGCCGCCTTGGCAGGACAAGTTATCCCAGCTCCACCAGGATTTTAGCTGCGCTCCAACCTTGCAAGTTGACGGCAGCAAGGCCAAAAAGTAAATTCCTACGGCTATAGCCACAAGTTACCCAACCCAAGATCAACTGATGCCATGCTGCTTTAAAATCTCTCGCACGCGGGTTACCAGTTCATCGGGAGCAAATGGCTTGAGAATATACTCGAAAGCGCCCACTGCCATGCCTTGTTGAATTTCCGACTCTTGGCCTTTGGCCGACAGAAAAATCACCGGGATATCCTTGGTCGCCTCAATCTCCTTGAGCTTGGCGCACGCCTCATAGCCCGTCATGCGCGGCATGCGCCCATCCATCAAAATAAGATCGGGCTTTTCAGCCTGGGCCTTTTCAACTGCGTCAGCGCCATTCACTGCTTGCACCACCTCGTATTTGCCCAGGCCACGCAAAGTAAAAGTTACCAACTCGCGGATGTCCTTTTCATCTTCTGCAATTAATATCTTGGCCATACTCACCTCTTTCGTCACAGATTGCATGACAACTGCCTGGGGCTGCCATCATGCGCAATCAAGCAATCACCAAAACCGTCATATCATCTTCTTGGCGGCCAAAGCTCGCCACGATCTGTTGAGCCAACGATTGTGGTGATTGACCACGCACTGCTGGCAATTTGTCCAGATTGAACTGACGGGTAATCCCATCAGTGCTCAGCACAAACAAATCGCCAGGTTCATAGTCCCCCACAAAGGTGCGCACATCGGGCAGCCGACTGCCGATAATCCCATAGGCATTGAAGGGACGAAACCCGCTGGCGCTGTGGCTACGAAGGTCAATATTGCCAACGCCCGCATAGCTCACTTGCCGACCCTCAGTTTCAATTTTTAACAAGCCCATCACCGCCCCCCGCGTGCCGCGCAGCGCCAGGTGGCACCACTGCAAGATATCTGGCAAATTGGCCCAGGCATGCTCGCCCACTGTCGCCATGGCCAAGCGTGCTGCCTGGGCGGCTTCTTCACCCGACCCCAACCCATCTGCCACCGCTATCAAATGCGCTCCATACACCTCTACAATCAGATAGGCATCGCCTGAAATATCTTGTCCTCGCTTTGGACGAAACACTATTCCATACTGCATCAACAGCTCATTTCACATCTGGCGCTGGGCCTGGATTTATCTCAACCACTTGCGCACCGTTACCGTTGTGCCAATCCCGGGACGCGACTCGATCTCAAATTCATCCATCAGGCGCTTGGTGCCAGGCAAGCCCATTCCCAAGCCGCGGTGCGAGCTGTACCCATCTCGCATGACCAGCGCAACATCGGCAATGCCCGGCCCGTTATCGCTACAAATAATCTCGATGCCCCGCTGGCGTTCGTTGTCAGCCAGGCGCACCAGCAGGGTGCCAGATTTGGCGTACAAGACAATGTTGCGCGCCAGCTCTGAAATAGCCGTGGCAATGCGCGCCTGATCAATCACTCCAAAGCCAAGCATGCGGGCCAAGTTGCGACCCTCCACGCGGGCCGTCACAATATCCAGATCATTGTTGATGACGATCTGTCTGGCCTCAGGCATTAACCCTGCTCCGCCACTCTTTGCTTGCGTAGCGCCAAGATGCCGCGTTCAAGATTCAACGCTGTGACCACGTTACGCAACTCGACGCCCAATTCCACCAAGGTGATGGCTACCGCCGGCTGCAGCCCGGTCACCACCACGCGCGCGCCCATCAAGCCGGCCATCTCGGCCACATCACCCACAATGCGCGCCATAAACGAATCCACTATATCAATGGCGGTCAAATCTAGCACCAGGCCGCGCGATTTGGTGTCGTAGATACGCTGCAACAAATCGTCCTTAAATTGCTCGGCCTGCGTGTCGTGCAGTGGCATTTGGATAGAAGCCACCAGATAATCTTCAATTTGCAAGATCGGGATACGCACCAATTCCATCTCTGCACTGCCTCAATCTTTCCGGATAGCAAGCCCCTTCAAACTCGCCCCTGGCTAGCCCACCGGCACAATCTTGCGCCGGGTGATGGCCAGGGCATATTCTAGCCCGCTCCGCAAATCGCTGCGCGTGGCAATATCGCTCATGTGCACCCCAAGGCCCACAATGGTCTGGGCGACTTCGGGCCGGATGCCCACCAGCACCAGGTGCGCGCCCAATAACTGCGCGGCGCGCGCGGCGCGCATGAGGTGGTCGGCCACGCCGCTGTCTACCACCGGCACCCCCGTCACATCCAACAATACCACCTGGGCGCGCGTCTGTTCGAGGCCAGCCAGCAAACCCTCCATCACGCGTTGGGCACGGTCGCTGTCAATGAACCCAATCAATGGCAAGATCAAAATATCATCTAGCACCGGCACGACCGGCGTAGAGAGTTCCTGCACTGTGGCCAATAATTGAGCCTGGGTGCGGTTGGTGGCCTCTAATTCGTGCAAGGCGCTCTGCACTCGTTCGAACAGGCGGGCATTCTCAACCGCGGCGGCGGTTTGGTTGGCGATGGTTTGACATAGCTCCACCTGGTCAGCCGAGAACATGCGCTGGCGATTGATAAAGTTCAATCCAAACCAACCCGCCAGGCGGCCGGGCGACATCAAAGGCACCAACAAGACCGATTCCACGCCCCATCGCCCCAGCCAGCGTTGCATCTCGGCTCCCAGCACAGCCCCGCTCGTCAACAAGTTGACCAGCACAGGCGCCGCCGATGCATACAAATCTTGAATGACCAAGCTATCCGCCAGCGACATTGAAAAACCGGCCATGCCGCGTTCAGGATACTCGGCCACACAGCTGCCCACCCGGTTATCGTGATCGTACAGCACAACTGTGCAGTGATCAATCGCAAAGGCCTCGGTCACCTGCTCGCTGACATTCGACAGCATAGCGCGCAAATCCAGGGTTGCCCCCACCATACCCGAGATGCGATTGAGCAAAGCCAGGCGCTGAGCGCGATCACCCAACACAATGATTTGGTCTTGCAATGCCTGGTACAATTGGGCCGTTTCAATATTCGCCGCTGCCTCCTGAGCAAACAACTCGACCATCCGCAGACTTTCCAAGGTTGGGCGGCATCCATCCAGCGGGGCGTCCAAATTGATAATGCAAGCTACCCGCCCCATCTGGTCACGCACTGGAATGAATAACACATCTCCTTCCGCCCAAGAATCATCTCCCCCGCCGGCGCGCTCTGCTTCGCCCTGTGATTGGAACGGCACAAAATAACTCTGGCCCATCCGGGCCGATTCCAGCCGTCCGCTCAACCAACGCCGCCAATGTTCCATCAACGTTGCGCTGTGGCGCAACGACTGCTCTTCATCGGGCGATAACCCCGCCGAAATCATTTCAGTCATATCCAGGTTCTCATCGCACAATGAAATAACCACACGCCGCCAACCAGTCTCGCGAATACCCTCGGCGATTCGGCGCAGCTTTTCGATGAGCGACGGGGCCCGCTGCACAGCCAAGGCCACTTGGTGCAAGCGGCTCAGTTTGTCACGCTCTGCCAGTGTGCCCTGATACAAACGCTGGTTCGCAATAGCTACCGCCACCTGACTGGCATAAATGCTCAACAGGCGCACGTCGCTATCAGTAAACGGCGACCCATCACACTTGTTCGATGGCTGGATTGCTCCAATTAGATCATCTTCCAGCTTGATGCCAACCAGCATCGTCTGGCGCACGCCCACCTTACGAGCAAATTCGTCTAACCCCAAAGCATGCACTATCGGGTCGGTGAGCACGTTATCTGATTTGTAAGAGGCGCCACTTTCCCACAACTGGCGCACCGGGCTATTAGGGCCTAGCGGTATGAAATAACTCTGCAAATCGTCGTCACTCACGCCGATAGCCGACACATGGCCCGCCAGGCCTTGCCGAACCGGATCGTAGAGCAAGACAGCGCACATCTCTACGCCTAACCAGTCAACCACCTCATGGCAAATATGCTCGTAAATATCTTGCCCGCGATGCATCACGCCAAATATACTGGCCATGCTTTCCAGCATGTCCAAGCGCCGCTCCAACTGCCCTTCGGGCTGCACATTGGCGCTGGATATATCTGCCGAACTCGAACGTTTTGCCTTCATCACTTGTCTATCACTTGCCGTTTGATTAGCGCCGATGGCCCTCGCTTATCGCGATTGATCACCAGCTTCGCAAGAGCGTGACACGCGCACCCATTTGCACGTGCGCACCCGCGTCCCTCGCCCTGGCGCACTGTCAATGGCAAATTCATCAGCCAGCCGGCGCACCGAGGGAATGCCTACGCCCAATCCCCCCACGGTGCTATGCCCACCAGCCAGTGCCTGGGCCAAGTCTGCAATGCCGGAGCCGTAATCTTCAACTACAATCTCAAGGCCAACCTGAACTTTGCCCTTGGACAAAGTATTGCGCTCTATCCATCGCAAAGTGACAGTGCCGCCGCCGCCATGCATCAACGCATTGCGCGCCAATTCGGCAATAATCGTCTCTAGCCTAGTCTGGTCAATATGCTCAAATCCAATCTTGCCAGCCAGCAACCGGCCCTGACCAATTGCCGCATAAATATCTGCTTCGCTTTGCACCAGCAAAGTTTCGGTCTCTTTAACCTTTGATTCCACTATTACTCCGGCGAAAGATGCCCTCATGTTATCCCGGCTTCGGGATTTTAGCCGCACCCAGGCCCTGCAAGTTGGCGGTAGCAAGGCCGAAAAGAAAATTCCCGCGGCCATAGCCGTCCTATGGACAATATCAATCTACTATCGGCAAAGTGAAGCTAAAGGTAGTGCCCACACCCACCTCGCTTTGCAGCCAAATCTGGCCATGAAGCATCTGCACCAATTGTTTGACAATCGCCAGCCCCAGCCCTGTGCCGGCAAATTCTTGCACATAATCATCATCAGAGCGAAAGAAGCGATCGAATACTTTGGCCTGGTCCTCCGGCGCAATGCCAACGCCGGTGTCAATAACATCAGTCTGCACCATATCACCGGCCACTCGAGCCGCCACGGTGATTGCTCCCCCGGGCTGAGTATATTGATAGGCATTGCTCACCAGGTTGGTCAAAATTTGAATGACGCGATCGTTGTCTCCATTGACGGCCGGCAAATCTGGCGGCACATCAACCGAAAGCGACAGACCTTTTTCTTCCATCTTGCCACGCAGGCTTGTCACCACCTGGTCAATCAATGCATCCAGGCGCAACGGCTTGATATCCAACTCGACGCGGCCCGACTCGATGCGCGAGATGTTTAGCAGGTCTCTGACCAGCTCCGACAAACGGTCGGCATTAGATTTAATGATGTTCAAAAAGTGCCGCTGGTCATCTGACATTGCGCCGGCGGCTCCCAACATCAGCAAATCCGCATAGCCTTTAATAGAAGTCATCGGCGTGCGCAGTTCGTGTGACACAGTGGAGACAAAGTCGCTCTTGGCGCGATCAACTTCCACTTCTTTGGTCACATCACGAAAGACCGAGACCGTGCCCAAATACTCATCGCCCATCATCACCGGCGCCACGTGGACGCGCACGTGGCGGTCTTCAATCTGCAAGCGCTGCTCCAAAGAAGGCATTTCTGTGCGGGTCCTGGCCGAAGTTGACCAGTCACGCAACACGTTGGCCCAAGCGCCGCCAGCCGCGCCATACAATCCCAACAAGTCATCGGTGGGACGCCCCACCAGCTCGTCGCGCTTCAAGCTCAAAATGCGCTCGGCGGCTGCATTGAACAAGATCACCCGACCACGGCGGTCGGCCACCATCACGCCATCGGCCACCGCCTCCAAGATAGACTGGCTCTTGGAAGCCTCCTCTTGCTGCGAGCGCAACATCTGTCCCAGTCGCTCGGCTGATTCGCGGATCATGCGATACAATTCCGAGTTATTGATGGCCGTAGCCACCTGCGCCGCAGCGGCTTCAACCAGCCGCAAGTGCGCTTCATTAAAGTGCGCCAGTTCAGGGTGAGTCATCAACAGTGTCCCCAGCACGTCGTCGGCCACCATCAAGGGCACCACCAGCGCCGAGCTGGCCTCGGCTCTGGGGCCAGCTTCTTCTCGCACCCAGTAGGGGTCTTTATGCACATCTGGCACAATGGCCGACTTGCGCCGGCGAATGGCCCAGCCTACCAGCCCTTCGTTGCGCCGGAGAAGCGTCTGCGCGCCGCCGGGTGGAATGGTTCGCTCTGGGTCAATCGCCGCGCGACAAATCAGCGCATCGGTTTGCTGGTCTATCAACAAGACCTGGGCGCGGGTGGCGTGTATGTTCTCATTGACCAAAGTCAGCGCCCGGTTGAGAACGCGGTCGAGGTCGAGGCTGGCTTGCAGTTCGCTGGTGATGCGGAACAGGGTTTCCACCCGGTCGCGCTCCACCGTGAGCTGGTCTAGCGCCTGACGCAAATCCTCGGTGCGCTCTTGCACGCGCCGCTCCAGTTGTTGGGTAAAGCCGCGAATCTCTTCATATAGTCCGGCGTTCGAAATAGCCACCCCGGCCTGGTCGGCCAAGGTCTGCGCCATGCGGATATTGGCCTCGCTGAAGCGATGGCCCGGCGCGTTGCTAGACAACTCGATCAGGCCAAACACCTCGTCGCGAGCGACGAGCGGCAGCATGAGCAACGCCTCGGACCCTTCCTGCTTGAGAAATGCGACCTCTCGCTGGTCTGCCTGCGGGTCATCCACATAAACAATGGCCGGCTGGCGAACTTCGAGCACGCGGGCCGTGAGAGGATAGTCTTGCAGGCGATAGAGTGTGCCGCTTGCGTCAGGCCCGGCCATGTGGGCGGAACGATCTACCAGGGTAACCACACCTCTTTTGTCGCGATCCCACCGAGAGAGCGTGCAGCCTTCAACCCCCACAACCTGGGTCAGGTGGTCTGCCAGCGCAGTCAGCACATCGGTCAATTCAAGTGAAGCCGCAATAGCCGAACTGGCATCGAGCAAGGCCGACAACTCTCTGGTGCGATCCAGGGTTTCTTTGTAGAGTTGGGCGTTTTCGATAGCCGCCGCGATGCGGTCGGTCAAGGCGCGCAGCAGGCGAATTTCGTGTTCTGCCACGCGCTCGCGCCGCTCGCGCCGATAGCCTGCCTCAACCAGGCCAATATTGTGGTTGTGCGCCACCAGGGGGGTGAACACCCGCACCAAAGCGGCGTGCCCTTCTCGCTCAAACATCTCGCGGTCAAAGCGCTCGTCCCAGCCTTCAATCACTTCTGTTTTGCCGGTGCGGATAATATCGGCCATAATATCTGTGTCGTCCAAGCGACGCCGGGCCTGGCGCAACTGATCTTCTGACACACCAACGCCACGGACGGCCCTCACTTCGCCCGCGCGTTCATCCACCAGCGAGATCACCACAAAGTCAAAGTCTAGCCCCTCGCTAACTCCCTCCAGCGCCACGTCAAGAGTTCCTTCAATCTCCAGCGTAGCCGAGACCGCCTCGCCCGTCTTGTATAGCAAAGATAGCTCATTCACCCGCTGCTGAGTCTCTTGGTAGAGGCGAGCATTTTCGAGGGCAATGGCGGCCTGATCGCCCAAGGTTGAAAGGAGAACCAAATCCGTTTCTGTGAACCCGCCCACCTCTTCCTTATCCGCTGCAATCGCGCCGATGACATTCTCTCCCACCATCAAGGGAGCCGCCACGATTGAGCGTACATCAGCAGCGGTGGGATCGTACACAAAGCGCGGATCGCTGGACGCATCGGACACCACCACCCCACGCTTCTCGGCTGCTACCCAACCCGCCACCCCCTCGCCCGGGGCAAAGCGCAGGTGGGCAATTTGTTCGAGGGCAAAGCCATGGGCCTTGCGCGGCACCAAGACATTTTCAGCTTCTTCAAATAAAAAGATGGTGCTGTGCTTGCTGTGCAGCAAGGCTGCGGCAGCTTCGACCAATGTGGCGAGCAGCGACTCCATCTCTAGTTTGCCGCTGATCGAGCGGCTGACTTCATTGAACAGCATCAATTCATTGACGCGCTGCCGCAAATCGGCGTACAACTGGGCATTTTCAATGGCGACCGCCGCTTGGTTAGCAAACACCTCCAAAGTCTCAATGGTGGCGCGGCTGGGCACGGCGCCATCGCGGGGCGCATCAACCGACATCATGCCCAAGATGCGCTCCTGCGCGCCGCGCAATGGAATAAAGAGCATGTCATGCGGATGCCAGCGGCCAGGTTCGCGCAGCGCGCGCGCATCGCTGCCAGACGAGTCATACACATCGAGCGCGGCCCGGGCCTCGCGTCTTTCCACCGGGACGTAATAACTCTGGCTGATTCGGAACTCGTCCCGCAATAAATCCTCGATGAAACGCCATGGCTGGCGAACGGTCTTGAGTTGCTCAAACGCGGCGATGGGGACGCCGGCGGCGGCCACCCGTCGCTGCGTTGGCGGGTCGCCTTCGACCACGCTAATCATCACAATGTCAAAACCAACCGCCTCCTGGATGGCATACGCCACCTCATCCAAAATTTCCTCTAGGGGCCGATCGCTGCGGAAAGCCTGGCTGATCTCGAACAAGGTGCCCAATTGCTCTGCGCGACGGCGCAGCAAAACAGCGGCCTGCTTTTGCTCCTCATAGCGCTGGGCATTGCCAATGGCGATGGCCGCTTGCGAAGCGAGTGCTTGCAAATACTCGAGCTGCTCGGAAGTAAAGTGGCCCGCCTCGGCGCTTTCCAGGTTGATCGCGCCCACCACAGAGCCGGCATAGCTGATTGGCACGCACAGCTCCGACTGGCTATCGGGCAGCACGCGCAAGTAATGGGGATCCTGGCTCACATCGTTCACCAGGGCCGGCTTGCCGGTTTCGACCACACGGCCAATGATGCCCACGCCATAGCGCGCCCGGGCGCCTGCAATCGTCTCGGCCGCTTCTGGCTCGTAGCCCAAGGCAGCGCCCACGACAAGATCGCCTGTGCCAACATCCAGCAAATGGATTGTGCCATACTGAGCGCGGGTGGCCCGCACAGCTTCATCCAGCACCAGCTCAAAGATGCGTTTGTCGTCAAAGGTGGCATTGATTTCCTGGCTGATCTTGGCCAAGCCGGTCAGCTCATCTACCCGCTGCTGCAAGCGCACATCGGTTACCTGGTACAGGCGCGCGTTCTCCAGGGCAAAGGCCGCCTGGCTGGCAATAGTTTCTAGCAACACGCGGTGTGATTCGTCGTACATATCGGGATCGGTATAATGCTGCACCGCAATCACGCCCAACATCCGCTCGCCTATCAGCATTGGCACACCCAGCCACGAGCTAGAGGGCGGCCCCGAATCTTTGATGCCCATCTGCTCGGCCACTAGGGCCGCGTCTGAGCGCATCAAGACAGATTTGCGATTTCGGATGATATACCCCGTCACGCCAACATCAGCCGCCCGCCGCGAGCCGGGAGGAATCTCGTCGGGAATTCGGCTAAAGGGAAATTCAACCTCGTGGCGGGCCGCATCGTACAACGCAACAAACATTTTTTCGGCATACATCACGCGCCGCGTTTGCTCGTAGATAAGCTGCAACAACTGATCAACCTGCAAGGTAGACGACAGGGCCTGGCCGATATCGGTCAGGGTAGCCAGCTCGGCCAAGCGGCGCTGAGTCTCGCTAAACAGCCGGGCATTTTCCAGCGCAATAGCCGCCTGGTTGGCAATGGATTGCAATAGCGAGACATGCCCCTGATCATAAGCATCGGAATCAGTATAGTGTTGCACCGAGAGCACCCCCAACACACGCTCGCCAATCAACAGGGGCACTCCAATCCAGGCGGCGGCCGGCGTGCCAAACATTTCGATGCCCAGTTCGGCCATCTGCTTAGACACATCGCCGCGCATAAAGAGCGGCGCGCGTATCTGGATGACCTGTTCGGTCATTCCATGCATGAGCTTGCGCCGGCGCCCCGTGCGCGGCATGTCCGAGCGGGTATCGAGCGCGAATTCAATCTCATCCGTCTTGGGGTAATACAGCGCAATATACAAGTTCCCGGCATACATCACGCGCGCTGTCTGCTCGGCAATGACTTCCAGCAGGCCATGCACCTCTAGCGTGGCCGACAGCGCCCGCCCAATATCGGCCAGCGTATCCAGCTCGGTCACGCGGCGGCCGGTTTCGGCAAACAGCCGAGCGTTCTCTAGCGCAATGGCGGCCTGGTTGGCAATGCTTTCCAACAAGCTCAGATGGTGATCATCGTAAACGGAAGCATCCTGGTAGTGCTGCACGGCCATCATGCCAATCACTTGCTGCCCGGCAATCATCGGCGCGCCCATCCAAATGCGGCTGGTGGGGCCAACATATTCAATGTTCAATCCCTGCAATAGGGTTTCCCTATCGCCGCGCACCAAAAGGGGGTTGCGGGTCGCAATCACATGCTCCGACAACCCATAGACGCCCTGCCGCTTGTTGGGCGGAACGCGCTTGCCCGCATCCAACTCAAAGACAAAGCTGGTCTCTTTTTTGTCGTGGTCGTACAATGCAATGTAAAAGTTGGGGGCATCCATCACGCGCTGCAATTGGCGATAGATAGTCTCCATCAACTCGTCCATATCCAGCGTAGACGAAAACAAGCGCCCAATATCGGCCAGTGTATCCAGCTCGACGAGGCGGCGCTGGGCCTCGGCAAACAGGTCGGCGTTTTGCAACGCCACCACGGCCTGGCTGGCAAACAAGGTGAGCAAGCGCAGATCGTTCAAATTAAAGACGCGCCGCTCTGCCTCGTCTACTACCACCAACATGCCTAACATTCGATCCTGCCAGATCAGCGGAGCGCCCATGGCAGCCGTAAAGTTGGCTTGGTCGAACTGCGCCGAGCGGCCAGACCAATTCTTGTAATCGTTGACAATTAACGGCTGCCCGGTTTGCAACACCTGCCCGGCCAGCCCTTCACCTTTTTTGACGACCAAGCCGCGATAGTCTCGCCCCATGTTGTAGCTGATGATCAAGCGCGCCGTCTGGTCGGCAAGATTGTAACGGTGCAGGCTGCCGCCCTTGGCGTGCAGCAAATCCACCGCCCGGCGAACAATCGTCTCTAGCAACTGGTCCGAATCAAGCTGGCTGGCAATATCCACCGCCGTCTCATGGAGGGCCGACATTTCCTCCATGCGGCGTATCAGTTGCTCGTACAGAGTAGCGTTCTGCAGCGCCACCGCGGCCTGGCCTGCAAACAGGGTAATCAGGCGAGTATCGTCTTCGTCAAATTTGCGCTGCTCGACATCGGCCAAAACATCCAACACGCCAATCAGCTCGTCTTGCCAAATCAGCGGCACGCCAATCACGGCCGTAAAAGGATCGTCGGCATAGCGAGAAGCGCGCCCTTCCCAGTTGCGATAGTCGTTGACAATCATCGGCTGGCGTTTGTGCGCCACCCGCCCGGCCAGCCCCTCGCCAAAGCGGATGGTTGAACCGGTAACATCGCGGGGCATGTTGTAGCCAACCACCACCGTCAGGGTTTGCCGGTCAACATCCACCCGGTACAGCGCGCCACTTTGGCCCTTGAGCAGCGCTGTGGCCCGCTGGACAATGGCGATCAAGATGCGTTCAGATTCGAGATGACTGGTGATCTCAACCGCCGCCTCGCGCAGGGCCGCCATTTCTTCCGCGCCCCGGCGGGTTTCTTCATACAGGCGGGCGTTCTGAATTGTCACGGCCGCTTGGCTGGCAATGGTTTGCAGCGTCTCGACATGCCGGTCGTTAAAAGCGTCCGCCTGATAGCTGGACAGCTCCAAAGTGCCCACCAACTCATTGCCGATGAGCAGCGGCACCCCAACATAGGCGCGAACCGGGAACTGCTGCAAGTCTATCTTGGGCAGAACCTCTGTTCTGGCCTGAACATCTGTAATCAGCAAAGGCTGGCGGTTGCGAGCTATCCAGCCTGTATAACCCTCATCCAGCCCATAGACACCGGCCGAGACCTGCTCTACCCGGCTGCCGCCCCGTCCACGTGTGTAGAGCAGCTTGGCGCGCGGATCCCACAGGTTGACCTCGCCGGCGTCATAAGGCACCAACTCGCGCACCGATTGCAAAATGAGGTCAAGCGTCTTGTCTGGGTCGAGGCTGGCGCTGATGGTGCGCGTAATTTCTGCAATAATCGTCATCTCGCGCGCGCGCCGCCGCTCTTCCTCGTACAGTTGCGAATTTTTATAGGCCACCGCCGCCTGGCGCGCAAACGGCTCGATCAGGCGTTTTTCTTCGGCGGCAAGCTTGACCTTGCCGGTGCGAGTTGCCACTTGCAAAACGCCAATCGCCTGCCCATCTGATACCAGCGGCAGCGCCAGCAGGCTGCCCAACAAAAGATCGGTGGGAGTCTTGGGCGCAAAACGCCGGTCGGATTGAACGCTGGGCAAGAACAACTCTCTGCCCTCGCTGGCTACCCAGCCGGCGGCGCTTTCGCCCCATTTGAGGGGAGCGGCATATTCTACTTCGCCCATGCCCCACACCCCCCGCGCCACCAGGTCACCGGTGCGTTTGTCTCTCAAATAAATCAAGCATTGGTCGGCCTTGGTCACTCGGGCCGATTCAGACGCCAGGCTGTCGAGCACGTTTTCCAGGTCGAGCGAGGTAATGGCCCGGCCAGATTCGACCAGCATTGTCATTTCGCGCACGCGCGACTGGGCCGTCTCTGCTTGCTGGCTCTTTTCCAGCGCAAAGGCTTCCAATTGGGATTGCGAGCGCTGCAGGCTTTCGGCCATGGCGTTAAACTCGTCGGCCAGCGCTTCAATTTCATCGCCGGTGCTGATTCTGAGGCGCCGCGAGAACTGGCCGCTGGCCAACGCCGAGGCTCCCTCGCCCAACAAGCCGATGGGGCGCAACACGTTGCGCTGAATAAACCAGGCCAGGCCCATGACAATGACCAGGATAATTGCGCCCAGGCCCAGCGCCAAATACTGCAAAGTGTCCACGTCGGCATAGACCTCGGAGGTTGGCTGCTCGACAATTACGGCCCAATCCGTCCCTGGAATGGAGCGATAGTAGCTCAAGACATTAATAGTGCACCGTTCGCCCAGTTCCTGCGGTTCGCGCAGCGAGCATATCAAAGCAGGCGTTTCACCGAGCAATTGGTCCTTGTCATCAACCGAACTTTCCAGAACCCGTTGGGTATCCTCCAAATAGCCGGCCCGCTTTTTAAGATAACTTTGCACAACCCAGGTCAGGTAAGGTTGCAAAGGCTTTATCAGCTTTTCCTGCGACCCAACAACCCACTCGTTCTCGCGGTAGGCAATCAGTCGGCCTTCGCCATCTACAATATAGGCATAGCCACTCTTCCCTCGCTGATAGACCTCACCGCTCCGCCCCACCTGGATTTTACTGACAATGTCCCACAGGTTTCCCAGGTCAACCTCGGCTACCAAGGTGCCCGTCACTTGCGCGTTGGCATCTAGAATGGGCGCAGACATCTCTACAAAGGGCGCATTAAACTCGTTATCAAGATAAACGCGCCCCAGGTAAAACGAACCTTCGAGCGCCGTGTTTACGGCAATCGTGCCGCCTTGCGAGCGCAATGGGGTTAGATACTCTGGATCGGTTCCCACCACCCGCGCTGTTTCCTGTCCCAAATGGTCCGTAACCGCCAGGGCATAAAAATGGCTGTGCACTCCACGCACTGCAATGAGAAAATTGCGCTGTTGGGCAGGGTCGGCCCCGGCATAAGTCAGGCCGCGGGCGGCATCATCCAGCTGGGACTGGAACTGGCTGACATAGCTGGACACCTGGATACTGGCCTGGATTGACGCCTGGCGTTGGCTCTCTATAGCCGTCTGCCGCTGAAGCCGATAGCTATTCCAGATCATAAAGCCCACCACCGCTGCAACGATGGTAATCATCAGCAGGAAAGGCAAGCCCAGCTTGAGGCCCAGAAATGTCTTGTGTTGTCGGTTAGAACCAGACTTGGTCGCCATTATCTAACTGCCCAATACGGCAAAGATTTGCCCTGGCAAAGATTTGCCCTATTGCTTCACATCCAACGGTTTGACAAATTGAAATTGGCCGTCCTTGACCTGGACGCCACTAAACAGAATTAGCGTGGTATCGCCATTTTGATCAAAGCTAAACTCCCCCATTGCTCCCTTAATGGGTGGCAGCGAGGCCAGTGAGGCCATAGCTTGCAGTACGCCGGTGCGGTCTTTGGTCTTGGCGTTCTTGAGCGCCTCAATGACGGCCTTGGCCGCATCATAGGCATACGCGGCCACGGCTTCTGGCTCGTGGCCGTATCTGGCCGTGTAGGCTCGCACAAACGCCTGCCCATCGCCGCTCAATTGACTGGGAGGCATACCAGCCAGAGTGGCATACGAGCCTTCGGCCAGCGCGCCCGCTCCTTGCAAAAAAGCGTCGTCTATCGCTGCATTTGTCGTCATAAAAGCGGCCGTGATGGAAGGCTTGACCGTGCGCATCTGCTTGAGCAATGGAACGACCCCATTGGGGGCATAGCCGCTAAAGTAAACCACATCGGGCTTCCAGCGCCACAAGTTCGACATTGTGACAATGAAATCGGTCGCGGTCTTGTTAATCGTTTCGTGCCCGCTTATTTTCAGGCCAAAAGCCTGGGCGCGCTGCTCAAACAGATAGGCCATGCCCTTCCCCTCAGGCTCGCCATCGTCAATAATATAAACACCCTCAAACCCCAATTCCCTGGCCCAGCGCACAGCCGCCAGCGCCTGCACATCATCGGTGGGGCAGGTGCGATAAAAGTTGCGTTGGCCGGTGGGGTAAAACTTGGCCGGCTCGCCGGGCAAAAATCCCACCTTGGTCAGGCCAGGCCATGTTGCGCCGGGGCTAATCTGCAATAACCCAGCTCGACTGGCCTCAGGAATGCTAATCTGGGCCGCGCCAGAATTGAGCGGGCCGATATACGCAATCACCGCAGAATCTGTTATGGCTTTCGTGACATTGGCTTTTTCCAAATCGGCCTGCCACTGCCCTTTCTCATTGCCGTCATCCAGCTTGAGCAGTTCGATGGAGTGGCCCGCAATCTGCCCATTTTCTTCTGCCAGCGCCAGTTCGATTGCCTCTACAACCGACTTGCCCCCCGCCACGCCTTGCAGCGGCGCGCTGATCACAATCTTGAGCGTAGACTGTTGCGCGCTGCAGGCAGGCAAGCAGCTCGCTGCCACCAGGCCAACGATCAGGAAAATTACCAGCCACTTGTGCCCTAGATTGTTCACCGCAGACTCCTGGCTACTCTTGCATGACATTGGCAGCCTGAAAGCATAGCTTTATTTCTGCTCTGCGGGCTGGCCCGCCAGACGGCGCGCATCGGCAGCCACCTCAGTGATCTCGCGAATATCAGAGAACTGCTGCCCCTCAGAGGTTACAATGCCTATGGCCATGCTCATGAACGGGTGCTGCTTGCCATTAAAGGTCAAGACCCCACTCTGGCGATCTTTGAAATCATAGTGGGTGCCCACCTCTGCGTTAAAGCGTTTGGACAATGCGTCGGCTATTTGATTGACTCGTTCAATGGGTGTGATGATAAGGAAATTATCGCCCCCAATATGGCCGATAAAGTCCTCTGGGGTGCCAAGCTGATCTACCGTTTCGCCCATCAGCAAAGCCGTAAAGCGCAAGACTTCATCACCCGCCACAAAGCCGTACTTGTCATTGAACGATCCGAGGTTACTGATGCCTGCATACAACAGCCCCCAGCCTTTTTTGCGCATCAACAAACGCAATTGCTCTTCGATGAGCTTGCCGCTCGGCAACCCTGTGGTGGGGTTGGTCAAGCTTTCGCGCTCGGCGCGGCGGATGGCCCCCTGCACGCGCAGCCGCAGCTCCTCGATGTCAAACGGCTTGGTGATGTAATCGTCTGCGCCCAGCTCCAGCCCGGCAATCTTGTCGGATCGCTCATCCTTCTGGGTCAAGAAAATGATGGGGATGTGGCTGGTCCTCAGGTTGGTGCGCAGTTGGGTGCACACTTCGTAGCCGTCAATGTCTGGCAGCATAATGTCCAGCACAATGACATGCGGGAGTTGCTGCTTGCACCTGTCGAGTGCTTCGCGCCCGCGCCCGGCTACGGTTGTCTCGTAGCCTTGCGAAGAAAAGTAGATGCGCAGCATATTGGAGATGTCTACGTCGTCTTCCACGACCAGGATGCGACCTTTACTCATAATCAACCTCCGTCGAACATTTGGCTTGCCTGTGCAGACAAGTTATTTTCTCTCTTGGAAGCCCAATTCAATTCTTATTTGTTTATGTTGCTAATGTTACTTATGCAGCCCGCGGGCTGCCCCACAACCACACCGCGATCAGGTGCGCCGGGCCTTGAGCCGGACTTGCTCGATCTGCTCGTCTGTCACTGCCCGTTCAAAGCTTCTCAAGCCGCCCAATTGAAAGCCATGTTTCTGCGCCATGGCAGTGATTTCTCGCACCTTTTCGATCTTTATGTGCTTGCCCATCGTATAGCTTTCGAACCGGCCCTCTAATGCCAGGGTCATCGTTTCGGCCATACACGCATAGGCCATGCGAGGTGGAAAGCCAAAGTTAAAGCCATAGTCCACCTCGCCAGGGGCCTGAACCATTCCCCCCTCAATAACCAACACATCCGCTCGTTCGCAGGCCACCGAGCGCGCCACATCGCGCGGGCGGGCCACATCGCAGACCACTGCGCCAGACTTGAGATGCTGTGGCGCAATGATCGCCTCTAGCGCATTGGTGACGGTGATGACCAAATCGGCCTGACGCAACGCCATCATGTCGGTGGTCAGCCGCGCCCGCGCGCCCGCCGCCTCTACCTTGGCTTTGACCTGCTCTAGCCGCTCCAAGCGGCGGCCAATCAGAACCATGTCATGCACATCAGCGGCCAGCAGTTCTGCGCACACCGACCCAATGGCTCCCGACGCCCCTACCACAGCCGCCGTGGCAGCGCGCAACTCGATACCCATTTGGCAGGCGGCAGCTTTGGCCGCCATCACTGCCACAGCCACTGTATAGCTGTCGCCGGTGGTCACTGGGATAGTCAGGCCTCGGCTGATTGTCACACCGCCATCACCCACTACCGATGTAAAGGCGCCCAAACCAAGCAGTTTGGCGCCGAGCTTTTCAGCCAGCCGGCCGGTCTGAATAATTTTGTTGTACACCTTTTGTATGGGCAGCGTCAACATTCGCTGTGGTGTGTAGGGGCAGGCTACAAACCAGCCTTCAATTTCTTTGCCTGTAGCCGCCGATTGGACGCCCGTAATGTGCGAAATGTAGACCGGCGGCCAGTATCCTGAGAATAGATTGACGAGCGGCGTGGGCAATACCTTGCCCAGCAAAGGATACTTGCGCTCTACATCACGCTTGGGGTCAATAGGGTGAATGATGAAAGCAAAATTATCCATTCACCCCTCACCATTCATTCTGAGCCGCCCCATATTTGCGCGGGTGTTTCTTTGCGCCATCCTTGAGTTTGAGATGGTCGCTATCTTCATAATTGATATTTTTGGGAACAACCATGCGCTCAGGCGTAGCAAACAAAATCGAGTCGGATTCAATCGTGCGGGCGGGGTAAATGATCAGGCCCGAACCCAAACGGCAATTGTGGCCCACACATCCACCCAGAACCGGCATATCCAGACTGACCAGCTCGTCACGGTTAAACACTTTGACCGGGTCGGACAGCAGGTTATAATCTGTAAACGTATTACCAGCGCCGATAAAGGTATCGCGCCCAATCACGCACATTTGCAAGCATGTGTTCTGGGCGACAATCGAATTTTCCATCAAGGTCGTCATGAACAGTGATGCGCGGAACGGCAAAAAGCAGCGATCACATACCACCGAGAGCGACAATTGCACATCCTGGCCCAGGTTGACATTGTTGCCAATCACACAGTTGTCAATCACCACCCCGGCGTTGATAAAACAGTTTTCGCCAATGGTTGTGCGGCCAATAATTGTGGCGGCCGGGTCAATGATGGTGCCCTTGCCCACCGTCACCGCTACCGAGCTGCGCAGCACATGGCGGCGCTCCAGCATGGCGCGCCACAGGCCGCGCATCTTGAACCCCAGGTCGCGCGCCATGCGCTGTTCGGTGCGCACGCCACGGGCAAACAACCCAAAAATGCAATTGGCCTCATACAAATGCACCCAGTGCTCGATTGACATGAACGAGCCTCTAACCGGGATCCAGTAGGTCAAGTCACCTGATTCATTAGCCATGTAACTGGGCACGCGATAATAGCCGTGCTCTTTGGGTTCCGTGTCTATAATCAGCGGCCTGACATTGGGGTCCTTGCCAAATGGCAAGTACCACAGATCGGCCACATAAGGCTCATCTTCGTGCTCATGCTCGCGGCGAATGCCGCGCTGCAGCAAGAGCGCGTGGGTGCTGATGGCTTTGTCTTCAGATGAAAAGGCCGCCCGGCAAGCTTTGCCCAGCTTCCTGGCCCTTTCAATGAAAACGTCAACAAACTCTTGATCAAAATACAGATTATCGCGATAGATAATCGTCTCTACCCGGTCATCGGGCATCTGCGCCAAGTCCGAAATCTCTAGCTCCTGCTCGCAATAGGAAGACAAGACATCGCGCTGATTCAGCCACAAGGGCTTGTTCATAACGCGCAGCTCGCGGGCAGGCTCATTGAAAGGTGAGATATTCTTTTTATCGCGAATGACAATTTTGCGCATACTGAGCTAGACCCAATATACCCCTAGACATCTATATAGCCTGAAACAAGTTTTAATCCCGCTATCCTGGTCGCAGTTTCGGGCAGAGCCCGAAACTGCTTCGGGTCGGCTGAGCCGACCCGCCTAGTCCAATGGACGCCTGCTAATGTTAAACATGCACATCGGGTCGCCCTTGGCGATGCAGCGCGTCTCTTCGACCTGAAAATTTTTCCCGCCGCTCACCCAATAGGCCGCCTCTTGCAAAATGCCTACCGCCAGGTGGCAACATGGCTCGGCAGCGTGGCGCTGCCAACAAACCGGGCAACGCTCATTGACCCAAATAAAACTGTCTGCATCCTCGCTCAACCGCACCACCTGGTCGCTAAACTTGTTAAAAGTTTCGGCAAAGACTTCGATCCCCACCTTCATCTTGGTCGAAAAAGGCATCATCCGCACAGCCAGGTCGGAAATGCCCAAAACCGGGCCGAACTCGCGCAATCCATACTTGAAACAAGCGCGTCCGGCGCGCAGAGCCAACCCCCGCGAGCCACGCGGGCCATACATGTTTTCCAGGGCTTGTTGAATGCCGGCAATCTCTTCAAAAGAGACTTGGCGATCGAAATTGTTGGGGGGGTAATTATTGATGATATGCTTCAAGTGCGCCAGGTTCAGAACCGCGTTGACGCCGTTGCGCCCCATGACTTCTTCCATTGCCAGGAGGATGATGCGCCCCATTTTATTGGGATAATAGTAGACATTGTCACTCATGTAGCCCCAACTTTTTCAGAACAAGATTCACCCATAGCATCACCCCCGCAAAGCAGCCTGATCCACGGAATCAATCAAGGCAACTGCTTGGGCGCGGCAGCGCTTGTGCAACTTGCCCATCACAGCGCAAATCACGCCGATGGGCTAAACAGTCACCCCTTGAGAAAATCCATTAATGCCGTGTTAAAGGCCTCTGGCTCATCCAGCATTGGAAAGTGTCCCGACTTTTTAAACATGAGCACTCGCGCATGCGGCACCCCAGCGACTAGAACTTGCGATTGCCTGGGATCAACAACGATATCCTTTTCGCCAAATATGCCCAGGGTGGGCATCCGCAAATGTCCCACACGAAGGCGCAGGTCGGTATGGTGCAAATCGCCAATGCTCCTAAAGAATGATTCGGTGCTGGTTCTAGAAACATCGTGCAAAATCATCTTTTTAGTTCGCTGCGAATCATTGATCAGCACCATATGAATTACCAAATTGAGAATCAAAGGCAAGCGCCACAACATACGGGCGATCCACCCAACCCCTCCCAACTTGAGGAAAAGGTGCAGCGAGCGGCCATCAATAGGCGAGCCGACCACCGCCACCTTGGGCAAGCGGTCTGGGCGCTCTAGCGCCAAGCTCAGCGCCACGGTGCCCCCCATGGAATGGCCAAATACGGGGGCTTCCAAGATGCCGAGTGTTTCCATAAACTGGTCAACCATCTGGACATAAGAAGAAACTTGGAAAGGAACTGTTGTAGACTTGGCCGATTCGCCAAAACCCCAGAAATCGAGCGCATAAACCTTGTAGCGCCCGTTTTCGGCGATATAGACCATCGAGTCTTGCCACACACCCCACGAGTTAATCCAGCCGTGCAACAAGATCACCGGCTGCCCACGCCCATAGGCTTCATAATGCACAATACCCTGTGGAGTGACAATCGAACTCACTGCATCCTCATCATCTCAAACGGCATGGCGCCCGATCCGTTCAATCAAACAAATCACCCGCTTTCGACTAAGGCCCCACCCCAAAATCCACTCTTTCTAATGCGAAAAGGCTAATTTTAGGATAGGCTTTAAGACAACGGCTTTTCCCAAACCGCTTGGAGATGGCGCACAGCCCAACCAAGGTGACGCTGATAAGCCGCCTCATCTCGCGACAGAACAATCAAAATGAGCGCATCACCCCGACTGGTGAAATAATGGCACACCAAGCGATCGCCTGTGTGACCACGAATGACAATTTCTTGCACTGGGGCCAGGCGCGGCAGGCGTTCTACCATGGTGGGTAGGGTAGCCGCCACCGCCGCCATCATTTCAACTTCGGGGCCAGCGCTGGCGACCAACAAGCCATTCGCAGAAGCGACGGCCGTAGCCCGAAAGTTTCCGCGTTTGCGCAGGTCTCTCAGCACTTGTTCAAGCGCACTTTGTTTAAACTTGCGCGGCATAGCATCTCCCTACCCAATAGAGACCCTCTAAGGATTGGAAATTAAATAACTTTTCCACAATGACGCCGAAATACAGGTAAAACGAACTACAGATGAGCAAGTTATTTAATCCTTAGCCCTAATTGATTCTTGCCCAAGCCAGTCGGCGCGCCGGACCGCCCTTGGGCAAACGCCTCCCTAACGAATTGTAACGCAAAGTCTAGTTCCGTTTGGTTACACTTTGGACACGAAAATGTAATTATTTCAACACCCCTGGCCCGCTTTCTCAAGCCGATTGCTCGTCCATCCGTTCCAAGATGGAATACAGCAACTCTAGCAAGACGGTTTTTACGCTCTCTTTATCCACCGCCACGCAAGGCAAGAGCTTGATATTGCCGTCTACTTTGAGGGCAATCCGCAAATCTTCTGGCTCCCAAGCGTCTTCAAAATCCTGCTTGTTGGCCGCAACCACATAGGGGGTGGCGGCATAGCCACGGAAGGTATCTAGGATGCTGCGAGCTTCTCGAAAGGTCTCGGGCCGCGTGCTATCTACCACAACCACGAACCCCAGCATGCCCTCGGACAGGATTTCCCACATAAAATCAAACCGCCGCTGCCCAGGCGTGCCGAACAAGTAAAGGACCAAATCTTCGTCTACCGTAATACGCCCAAAATCCATTGCCACGGTTGTAGAGTCTTTGATCTTTTCTGCTTCGCTCGAAATTTTGCGCTCGGTTGACACCACGTCAATCTCGCTAATGGTACGGATAAACTCTGTCTTGCCAGCCGAAAATGGGCCAGTCACCACAATCTTTACTGTTTGCATAACTCTCCATTGCCTCCGTCGTAGAACTCTTGCCCGTGTATGGGGGTTACAACTGCTTGATTCGATCAATTAACCGTGTAACCACCGAACGTTTGACTGCCGGTGCGGCCGGCAATCGTGGCGCTGGCTCACCCGGTTTGGGCTGCTGCCTAGATACACCCTCAGGCTGGATCAGTTCGACCAGGCCAGCCTGGAGCATACCGTAGACAATTTTGCGAATCTGAAATTCGCTCATGTTGTTGGATTGAGCAATTTGCCGGATGGAATTGCGCGGATTGATAAAAGAAATCACCCGCCATTCCTCTACGCTCAGGCTGATATTGCGCAAGCGGGCATCGGGCCGGTCGGTAAAGCGAAGCGCTCTATCCAAATCGGGCAACTCTTCTTGCAGCCGCTCAAACTCTTTGAGCCGACGGCTACCTTCCATGATGACATTTTCCAGATCAATCGGAACGGTGATGCGGTCTTCTGCCGGCGACAGAGTAGGCTCGAAACGAAAGACGCCATCTGACCAGCCAAACAGCCGATAAACGATATCCAGCGTGTAATCGCGCACGCTTTTGACAATATCGTTTTGCGTCACATAGCCGGCCTGCATCAGCATGACGGCCAAGGTCTTGTCATCTTTGGTATTGGCCCGATCGCGGATAATGCGTGTCTGCTCTTCGGTCAACTTGTTGGCCTTTTGGAGAATCTGAGCCAAATGGCCATTGTGCCCAGTGGTGGCATAGATCAGCTTGCCTTCCTTAAAACAAACCTGCACCGCCGAACTCTGGGCCTCGATGATCAATGTGCCCGTTTTACGGGCCAGATTGACCAGGTTGAGCAGTTGCGTGGTACTAAAATCACGTAAATTGCCTTTTAAAGCCATGTGCCCCGCCTTTTACTCTATGCTATCTTTTACCCAACCCGACGTTATGGCGCAAGACCCCAAATAACACTATAGGCGCACCAAAACAACTGGAGGCTAGCTCCCAGTTAAAGAATTATACTCTGTCTCTGGGTGCAAGTCAAACCAATTAGCCTGATACTAAAAAATATGCACATTAACCCGCAGATTATCCCAGCTTCGCCGGGATTTTAGCTGTATCAACGTGGCGCAAATTGACACTAGCGCAATCCAAAAGGGAATTCTTATACAAGTTATCCCAGCTTCGCCGGGATTTTAGCTGCACTGCAGCCTTGCACAAGTTGACGGTAGCAAGGTCGAAAAGGAAATTCCTACGGCCAGAGCCGTCCTATGGATTAACTCAGGTTACAATCGCATGGATGATGTAACAGTGCTATAATAACGGCGACACTTTGCCTGGAGGTCTTGGTATGAACATGCGCTCTCTCAAACAGCCCGGTCGCTGGCTGATTCCTGCCGTTGGCGTTCTGATCGTCTTGTTGTACTTGCTGCCGGCCTGCCAATCACCCCCTCCTCAGGTTACGCCCACCCCTACCCGCACACCGCGCCCCGTCAACCCCACCACTCCTGCGCCTATCCAGGTGGCCTCGCCCACGCCGGTGGTGGCAAACCCACCCACCGCCACGCCCGACGCGCGGGTTCAAACCGAATTTCCACCCGAGGTCAACCCCTTGACTGGCGAAAAGGTAGACGACCCAACGGTGCTCAATCGCCGGCCATTGGCGGTAAAGATTTCCAACTACCCGCCGCTTGTCCGCCCGCAGCAAGGGCTGGGGCAAGCCGACCTGGTATTTGAGCATCCCGCCGAGGGCGGCGTGACGCGCTTTACGGCCTTGTTTTATGGAAAAACGCCCGAATTGGCCGGATCGGTGCGCAGTGGACGCTACCTTGACCTGGAGATTCCCCAAATGTACAAAGCGTTTTTTGCTTATTCTGGGTCGAGCGCGGGGCTAAAAATAAAGTTTCAAGAGGCCAACTTTTTCAACCGCATCCTCTCGCCCGATTTCGGCGTGCCAGAGGGCGGCGATCCATTTGCCCGCATTCCTCAGGGTGACAACAAACCCTTCGAGCATACCTTGTTTGCCAAGCCAGCCTTGTTGTGGAAGTGGGCCGAAACACACGGCATGGATAATAGCCGCCAGGACCTGAAAGGGATGGCCTTTTCTGATGCGCCGGTCAAGCCAGGGCAAGCGGCCGCCAAGCTCGTCATTCCAGTCTCTGCCGGCGATTGGGCCGAACAAGTGGAATGGACCTTTGATGCCGCCAGCGCCAAGTATTTGCGCTCAATCAGTGGCGTGCCCCACACCGACGCCGCCAGCGGCGGGCAATTGGCCTTTTCAAATGTAATTTTGGTCTACGCGCCGCATATCATTGACTGTCATGTCCAAGAAGACCTCGTTGGCTTTGAGGCAGCTTGCAACAAGAGCGGGCACTTTAGCCGGCAAATCCAACTGTGGCAGATAGACCCCAACGTGCCCGGCGGCAAGGTGCAAATTTTCCGTGATGGGCAAATGTTTGAGGGCTACTGGAAGCGCGCCCAGCCTTCTGATATGCTCACGTTTTACTTTGAGGATGGCAGCACAATACCACTCAAGAGGGGTGCTTCATTCTTTGAGTTACTCCCCCTCGACTTTGCGGTGCAGGCTCAGTAGACGATGACCGACCAAAGACGACCGACCAACGACCATTGAGGATCGTTGGTCGGTTGCTGTTAATCCACGCCGCGCGCAATCACATTGGCCCAAACCGCGTACATGGCTTGGCGCTTCTCGGCATGCTTCAAGTATGGACTTAATGACGCACACAACCGATTTAGCGATGCTTTACGGTTTACCCACAACTGCCAATAATCTTCGTTGTTAAAATACTGTTTGTTGTTGGGAGCTATAAAAAGCGTACCCTTCACCTTTGCCAAGCGAATCGGTGGACACTTGACACCTAGCTGTTCATTAAGTATGACTTGCGCTTGGCGCAAGACGCCCACATCATAGGAACCCAACACAAAACGTGCATAGTTATCAACAGGCACACAGAAACAGCCCTCGGCATCGGTGTAACCAGCAAAAAAGGCTGTAAACGGCTGTACATCGCCTTCCTGAGCAGCAACCAAAATCCATTCTGGAATGCTATCTTGCTTGGGCAATAAAAAGTCAAAACTTGGATTCAAATAACTCGTTATAGCGTATTCACTTTCCCGGCTAGGTGTCAGGTGAACATGCCCATAAGGGCTAAATAGATCGTTAATCAAGTTGATCTGTGCAATGCGCGTTGAGCTACAACTGATCACGATTGTAGCACTTCCCATCCCGCCAGTGCTCATTTTGACACTCAAATCACCAAGTCGAAAACCTTGCAGATAAGCTTTCTCTAGTGGGTCACCGGAAAAATCTTGTCGCGGATAGATCTGATTTGCCTCGGCCTTATTTCGCCGTGACACGCCACGCGCCTCCAGTCGTCTGAGTATGGTCTGGGCCTTTACTCCAAACTGTCGTGCGATTTCAGCCATAGGCAACCGCTCGATAATATACAGCCGCTCAATCTCATTATCATCGAGCTTCAACCGCTGCGCCTCCGAAATGCTGCGGCGTGCTATTCCACGCGCTTCTAATCGGCTGCAAATAGTGGGAATACTCACACCAAATTGCTGCGCAACCTCAGCCAAGCTTAACCGTTCAATAGTATACAATCTTACAATTTCATCATCATCCAATGTTAAACGAAGCGCCTCAGACTTGCTGCGGATTGGTATGCCACACGCGCGCAACCGTTCGTAGATGGTTGACGTGTTCACACTGAAGCTCTGAGCGATCTCGGGCACCCCTAATCGCTTGACTGTGTATAATCGTACTATCTCTTCATCATCTAGCCGCAAGTAATGAGACTCACCATTTTTGCGGCGTGGCAAATTAAAGTGGCTCATCCAACCCCAAACAGTCCAGTTCGAAACATTTAGCTGCTTGGCAATTTGACCTATGCTCAACCGTTGCCGGTTATACAGATCGTCAAGTTCTTCACGAGTAACGGGAATATCTTTAGCCATAACTTTACCCTGTCTGAAATTTTGAATCTGAAACCGCAAAGCTGGCCCGGCGCGGGGCCACACCTTCCGGGCCAGCCTGTTTTACCATTTACATCACTAGCGACTTGCTCGGCAGTGGATCGCCGATACATTCAAAAACAGCCGGGCCGACCACTTGAAGCCGCTGCGCATCGCCCAATTCCAGAAACTCGCATAGGTCGTTCAAGAATAGCCCGGCGTCTAGCTGGCAATTTGCCAATGTGTTCACCTCCAACTCGCGCTCCATCCACTGCCGAAACTCGGCCAGCAATGCGCTCAATGACATTGCAGCCACCTGAGGATTTTCCGCCAGCCTGGCGTGCAATTGCGCCGAACGCCCCGCCTCGGATAAAGTTAGACCACTCATTTCTTGCAACTCCTTTCTGCTTATGCTATGATTGGCTCACGGGCCGGAAGGCAACTCGCCGGCCCGCCGCCGAAAGTGGGCCGACCACTTTCGGCATTTTGCTTGTGGCCCCACGTCCTCACCTACCCCCAACTCCTTCTCTCTCCTGAAGGGAAAGGGCAAGGGATAGCGAGAGGTTAAATAAAAAGCAGCGCAAACGGCGCGCTGCCTGCAAAACTGATGAGTGCAAAAACTGAAAGTTGCAAAATCTTGAGCAACTGTTATCATGCCATCAGCCTGGCGCGGCGGGTTGAACGCCGTTCCTGGTCAGTGGGGTGCAGGTGGTCGAAACACCTGTGCCCCGCGCTTAATTTGATAAGGTTCTATCTACAGAACAATTGTGCCACAATTTAGGGCAAATGTCAATAGGGAATTTTCAAGCGCCCGCGCCGCAGCGGTTCACGTTTTTGCGCGCTAGACGCTTGCGCATTCGCTCGAACATCAATGTTCGAGCTATGGGCCACGTCCTGTGAACGGGGCTTGCAAGCCCGATTGATCGGGCGCACCTGTGTAGCGCGGCGATTAATCGCCGCGCAAAGCGGCACAATAAATGCGCTATGCATGACTGCATCCGGCACAACGCGAACGAAAAACTTTGAACAGCATCCTTTCAAGCCAAACTTGGCGCGCCTGCTTTTCTCTTTTATGCTCCGCGTATAACGTCTATCCCGCCCATATACGGTCGCAGCACCTCTGGCACAACAACGCTACCATCTTTTTGCTGGTAATTTTCCAGCACGGCAATCAGCGTGCGTGGCAAGCCCAAACCTGAGCCATTGAGCGTCGCTACATACTCAGGTTTGCCACCTTTCTCTCTGCGAAATCTTATGTTAGCGCGCCTGGCCTGAAACGTTCCAAAACTACTACAGCTTGATACCTCTAACCACTCATTACAGCCCGGCGCCCACATTTCCACGTCGTACTTGGCGGCAGCCGTAAAGCTCAAATCTCCCGTGCACATCATTACTACCCGGTGGGGGATCCGAAGCAATCTGCACACCTCGCGCGCGTTTTCGACGAGCGTTTCCAGTTCCTTCATGCTGTCTTCTGGCTTGCAGAACTTGACCATCTCGACTTTTGCAAACTCGTGCCCGCGCTTGATGCCGCGCACGTCGCGCCCGGCGCTCATCTTTTCTCTGCGAAAGCACTGCGTATAAGCTACGTGGTGAATGGGCAACTTGTCGCCGTCCAAAATTTCGTCGCGATACATGTTTGTCACCGGCACTTCGGCGGTGGGAATGAGCCACAAATCTTCTTCGGCATCGCGGTACAGGTTTTCGCCAAACTTGGGCAGTTGCCCCGTGCCCACCAGGCACTCGCCACGCACGAGGGACGGTGGGCAAACTTCGGTGTAGCCTTGCGCAATGTGCGCATCCAGCATCCACGTGATGAGCGCCCGCTGCAGGCGCGCGCCGGCGCCATGCAGCACGTAAAAGCGCGTGCCGCTGATTTTGACCCCACGATCAAACCAAATCAGTCCCAGCATCGGCCCCAGGTCCCAGTGCGGGCTGTGCCAGTCTTGGCGAGTTGCTTCGCCTTCTTGCGCCGTGATTAGATTGTGGCTTTCATCCGGCGCGACCGGCACGCTGGCATCGGGCAAGTTGGGCACGGTCAACATCAACTCGTTGAGACTGGCCTCAGTCTCGCGCACCTGCGCGTCAAGCTCGTCAATGCGCTTGCCCACCTCCTTCATCGCCGCAATCTTGGCCTCGCGCTCGGCGGCAGCCTTCATTTTGCCAATTTCTTTGCTGACGGCGTTGCGCTCGGCTTTGAGCCGTTCCACCTCACTCAGCAAGCCGCGCCGCCGCGCGTCTAGCGCCAGGATGTCGTCAATCGGCGCTTCGGCATACAGCTTTTTCATCGCTTCTTTGACTTGTTCGGGATGTTCACGGATATAATTCAGGTCCAACATTTTTCCCTCCAATCTCGAATCTGAAATTTTAAATTTGCAATCTTGAATTTGGGATCTTAAATTAAAAACCCCCCGCCATTGCCAGGACGAGGGGCGCTCGTGGTGCCACCTGGATTCGCCACCCAGCGCAGCATGGGGATGCCGCTCCACTGAGTGACCTCATCAGGCTCGATAACGGGAGCAACCGGGTTGGCTCTTTGCCACCGACTGATAGAGTGGATTTGGGCGGGCCTGCCATTGCCTTGCATCACCCGGCAACTTGCTGAGGTCAGGCAAATGCCTACTTGTCTCCGTCGTCGTCGTTGGGCAAATTATACCGCGCCCTAGCACAATGTCAAATCAAGGCTTTCTGGCTTATGCTATAATAACAACCAGGCTTATTCATGCTAACTTGAATAACTGTTGCCAGATCATATGGACATTTCACCCACCATCCGTGAGAAGCTAGACAGCTTGCCCACCAAGCCAGGCGTGTACCTTTACCGCGACGCGCGCGGCGCGGTGATCTATGTGGGCAAGGCCATCAATTTGCGCAACCGGGTGCGCTCGTACTTTCACGCGAGCGTCGAAGAAAACCTCAAGACAGCCCGGCTGTTGGGCGAAATGGCCGACCTGGAATGGATTATCACCGAAAGCGAGCTGGAAGCGCTAGTCTTGGAGTGTAATCTCATCAAGCGTTACCGCCCGCGCTTTAACGTGCGGCTCAAAGACGACAAGCGCTACCCTTATATCAAGGTCAACTGGCAAAACCCCTTTCCCAAAGTCGAGGTCACCCGCCGCATGGAGCCAAGCGGCGCGCGCTACTTTGGCCCCTATACCAACGCCGGCGCGGTCTACCAAACTATGGACACACTGCGCAAAGTTTTCCCCTACCTGACGTGCGACCGCGAAATTACGGGCCACGACCCGCGCGCCTGCCTGTATTACGACATCAAGCGCTGCAGCGCGCCGTGCATTGGGGCAGCCAGCCAGGAAGAATATCGCGCGACGATTGAGCAATTGTGCAACTTTTTGGAAGGCCGCACCGAGGTGGTAGAAAGCTACCTGCGCGAGCGGATGCAAGCCGCCTCTGACAACATGCAGTACGAACGCGCCGCGTGGTACCGTGACCAATTAAAGGCATTGCAGCACATTGCCGAACGGCAAAAGGTAGTCAGCACGACCTTTAAAGATCAGGACGTGGTGGCGTTTGCCAGGGAAGATGGCGATGCCTGCGTGCAGGTATTTTTCATCCGCCAGGGCAAGCTGATTGGGCGCGAGTATTTTGTGCTAGAGGGCACTGAAGACGCCGAGCCGCGCGACATTGTGGGTGGATTCCTCAAGCAGTTTTACGAAGAGGCGGCGGCCATTCCACCCGAGGTGCTGTTGCAAACCGAGGTCGAAGAAACGCTCATCATCGAACAGTGGCTGAGGCAAAAGCGCGGCAGCAGCGTGGCGCTAGATGTGCCCAACGAAGGAAGCTCGGCCGATCTGGTGGCCATGGCCGCCGAGAACGCCGCCGAGATGCTGGCCTCGCTGCGGGCACAGTGGCAAGCCGACGAGCACAAGCACGAACAGGCCCTGCAAGAAGTTGCAGAAGCACTGGGGCTGAGCGCCCCCCCCTCGCGCGTCGAGTGCTACGACATCAGCAACACCCAAGGCACGGCTATCGTTGGCTCGATGGTGGTCTTTGTCAAGGGGGTGCCGCGCAAGGCCGATTACCGCAAGTTTAACATCAAGACCGTTTCTGGCGCGCCGGATGATTATGCCTCGATGCGCGAAGTATTGTGTCGGCGCTTTAAACATTACTCTAAAGAACAAGGCGAGGCCAGCCGCGCCCCAGGGCGCAAGCGCGATTCGAGCTTTGCCATGTTGCCCGACCTGTTGATTGTGGATGGCGGCAAGGGACAATTGGGCGTGGCGGTAGAGGTGCTGCGCGAATTTGACCTGCTAGACAAGGTGCCCGTCGTCGGGTTGGCCAAGCAACAAGAAGAAATCTTTGCGCCGGGCCGATCCAAACCCATCCTGCTGCCGCGCCGGTCGCAGGGGCTGTTTCTCTTTCAGCGCATCCGGGATGAGGCCCACCGCTTTGCCATTACGGCCCATCGCACCCTGCGCGCCAAAAAGGGGCTGGCCAGCCAACTCGATAGCATCCCCGGCATTGGTCACGCGCGGCGCTTGGTGTTGCTCAAGCGATTTGGCTCGCTAGACGGCATTCGCGCGGCCAGTGTGGACGAGCTGGCCCAGGTAGTGCCGCGCAAAGTGGCCGAGAGCCTCAAGGCGCATCTAGGATAGCACAAATATCTGGCGCAAAAACGATCCTGTGCGTGAAAGCCCCACTTGCGCTACCTGCTCCGGCGTTCCCTCTGCCACAAGCTGGCCGCCAGCCTGTCCCCCCTCCGGCCCCAGGTCAATGATCCAATCGGCGGCTTTGATCACATCCAGGTTATGCTCTATGACGATGACAGTGTTGCCTATTTCCACCAGGCGATGCAGCAAAGTCAGCAAGCGGGCTGTATCGGCCACATGCAGCCCGGTGGTCGGCTCATCCAGCAGGTAGAGCGTGCGGCCGGTGGCGCGGCGGCTCAATTCTTTTGCCAGCTTGACGCGTTGCGCTTCGCCGCCAGAGAGCGTTGTTGCCGGTTGTCCCAATTGCAAATAACCCAGACCGACGTCAACCATCAAGGCCAACCTATCCGCCGCTGCCGGCACATCTTGGAATAATGCCAGCGATTCTTCGATTGTCATGTCGAGCACCTGGGCAATGTCGCGCCCGCGATACTGCGCCGCCAACACTTTACGCGTGAAACGCCGCCCGTGGCAGGCTGGGCAGCGCACCTGGACGTCTGGCAAAAAGTGCATCTCGACTGCCAATACACCAGCGCCTTCGCATCTTTCGCAGCGCCCCCCCGGCACGTTGAAAGAAAAGTGCCGGGGGGTCAGTTTACGGTGACGCGCCTCAGGCGTGTCCGCGAATGCGGCGCGAATGGGTGTAAAGGCGTCGGTGTATGTGGCCGCATTGGAGCGGGGCGAGCGCCCAATGGCGCTTTGATCTATGGTGACAATTTTGTCCAGGTGTTCCCAGCCTTCAATGGCATCGTGCTCGCCTGGAACATCGCGGGCGCCGTAGAAACGCTGGCGGGCTGCACAGTCAAGAATATCAAACATTAACGAAGACTTGCCCGATCCAGATGCTCCGGTGATGGCAATCAACTTGCCCAATGGCAAGTTGACCGTAATATTTTTCAAATTATGGGCGCGCGCGCCCTTGATCGTCAATTGCTTGCCGTTGCCAGCGCGCCGAGTGGGGGGCAGCGGAATGTACGAACGACCAGACAAATAATCGCCAGTGATGGAATTGGGACAGTCGGCCACAGCCTGGGGCGAGCCGGCTACCACCACCTGCCCGCCGGCACGGCCAGCACCCGGGCCAATATCTACAACATGGTCGGCTGCGCGCAGCATGTCCAAATCGTGTTCGATGACCAATACCGTGTTGCCTAAATCGCGCAGTTGGCGCAGTACCTTGATGAGCCGCATGGTATCGCAAGGGTGCAGTCCGATGGTTGGCTCATCGAGAACATACAAAACGCCTGTCAGGCCAGACCCCAATAACGCCGCCAGGCGCAGGCGGTGCGCTTCGCCGGCGGATAGAGTGGGCGAAGAACGTTCCAGCGTCAGATAGCCCACGCCGACATCCACCAAGCGTTGAACCCGGCTATGCAAGTCGGCCAAAACAGGTTCGGCGATGCACTGTTCTTCGGGTGACAGGTTACCCGTCAGGCGCGCGAGCCACTCTGCCAGATCAACCAGCGGCAGCCGCGATATGTCAACGATGGACTGGCCGGCCACTCGCACCTGGCGGCTGGCCGGGCGCAGGCGGGTTCCGCCGCAGTCCGGACAAATTTGCTGGTACAAAAACCGATCCATCTTTTCGAGGTAATCGGGATCTTGAATGTGTTCTGCGTACCGACGCAAAAGGTTGGTGACGACGCCCTCAAAATACCCTCGGCTGACTGTTTCGGGCAGTTTGACATCTGGGTAATGACGGCGAAACTGTGGGCTATTTACACCGTGCAATAGCAAATCCTGCTGCACTGGATCCAGACTCTTGATGGGCTGGGCAGGGTCAAAGGTAAATCCATAATGCTTGCCGGCGGCTTGTAGAGTCTCCGAGTTTCGTTTGATGGTATAAATATCCCAGCCGTTGACCGCCCCCGTCAAGATGCTCTGCTCTGCGTCAATCAACTGGGCTAGATTGGGTGTGTATATCACGCCCAATCCGGTGCAAGTGGGGCACGCCCCGGCCGGTTTATTAAAAGAAAAAGTCGCCATGCCCATTTCGGGCACTGGCGCGCCACAGGCAGGGCAAGGATAAGTGTCAGCCTCCGCTTCGCTGGCTTGGCCCGGTTCGTCATCCCACGCTTCGCCATTGACAGCGTGAGATGGCGGTATATCTGCCGCGCAAGCCGGACACTGCCGGTGGCCGGCCCGAGCATAAAGCACACGCAGATAGGTAAACACTTCTGTCGCTGTGCCGACGGTTGAGCGCGGACTGCGATTGGTGAGATGCTGGTCAATGCAAATGGACGGAGACAGCCCTTCAATGGAATCCATCGGTGGCTTGCTCAACCCACCTGTGACCAGCCCCAGCGATTCCATGTATTGCCGCTGACCTTCTTTGTGCAGCGTGTCAAAGGCCAGCGTAGATTTGCCTGACCCGGATAGGCCGGTCAAAACAACCAGTTTGTTTTTGGGAATGTCCAAAGTAATATTTTTCAGATTATGTAGGCGCGCGCCCTTGATACTGATTTTGTCTTGCATTTATGTTTTGTCCTTTAATCTTGTCCTTTATTCATCTATCATGCACACATTCATTTTACAACATTGGTGTGCAAGTGGAGGGTTCTCGCTATGGTGTGCAACAGCCAAGCTCATTTTCCGCATCCGTAGGTCTGCATCCCCATGCAAGCCGATTGTTGAGGACGTTCGCGTATTCCTATGCTCGAACAGCAAAATCCAGGCTGAAGAAACTATTATACAACCCTAGTACCCATGTAGAGGGTTTGGAAATCTGTGGTGTATCGAACGGTGCACCGCTGCCCAATCCCAGTGTTATGTGCTATCATGCCCACATTGTCAGTCACAAGAGCAATCAAAAATCGTAATTACTCAGCCTACCCTCCCGCAGGTTACAAAATTGGCTGCCTGGGCGGGCCGGCGATCCTGGTCAAGTGTCCATGCACATCCAAAAACATTCAAACCTGCGGGAGGGTGAGCAGTTACCAAGAATCAATCAGGTGACGGTGAAACTGTATAAAACGGGTTGGTGGATATTTATCCTCGCCTTGGTTGTGCGCCTGGCTCCAGTGGTGGCAACGCGGCACCTGGGCATTGGACTGGATGACATGTTCCAGTACGACATGCTGGCGCGCAGCCTAATCGCCGGCCAAGGCTATCGCTGGTATGCCCAGCCCGATTTAGACCTCATCACACGCTATATATCTATCCCTGTACCGCCCGATTACGACCCGCGCGGCGTGCTCACTTCTTTTCGCGCTCCACTGTACCCATTTTTTTTGGCCGGCGTGTACCTGCTCAGCGGCCTGCCGGGGCGCTTTTTTGCAGCTCGCTATATCCAGGCGATTCTGGGCGCGCTGCTGGCGCCAGGCAGCTATTTGTTGGCGCGCCGCCTGGGCCGCAGCCAGCGTGCCAGCCGCATCGCATCGCTGGTTGTGGCGGTGTACCCAACTCTGGCAATGTACCCGCTTGGGCTGGCAAGCGAGAATCTGTTTTGGCCGCTATTGCTTTATTCGGTGCTAGCCTTGGCGCGGGCCAAACAAAGGCGCGATTTCGCCTTGGCCGGCTTGCTGCTGGGGGCCGCAACACTGACGCGCTCAATTGTGGTGGGATTTGCGCTTATCGCTGCGCTATGGGTGTGGCGCTCCAAGAGGCTACAGTCTGCTGCGATATTGCTGACAAGCTTTGCTGTGGTCGTCATTCCCTGGTCGGTGCGCAACACCCTACTGCACGGCAAGCTGACTTTTGTTGAAACCAGCCTGGGCTATAACCTGTACCTGGGCTATCACCCGCAGGGTAGTGGCACATTTCAATATGGCATCTCGCTCGACTTGCTGACAATTATGGACGATATGGAGCGAGATGCGATTGGGCGACAAAAGGCGCTGGAATTTATCCAGGCCGACCCCGCCCGCGTGCCTTACCTGGCCCTGCGCAAACTGGGTCATTTTTGGGCGCTGGAAAAACGTGTGCCCATGTACTTTTACAGCAACAACATTCTTGGGCATTGGCCTGCCTGGCTACTGGCAATCGTTCTGCTGGCGTTGTGCCTGCCGCTGGCGTTTTTGCTGCCCCTGGCGATTGCAGGCACATGCAACACGCCGTGGAACAAGGCCAAGGCCCTGGTGGCGCTGTTCATCGGCTATTACATTGCCGTCCACATGCTGACCATGGCCGAGGAGCGTTTTCACCTGACATTGGTGCCCTTTATGGCTGTCCTGGCCGGCGCGCCACACTGGCACAGCCGATGGCAAAAGATTACGGTGGCGGCGCTCATTGCCCTGACACTGGCTAATTGGGGCTACGACCTGGTGTTGACCTGGCCGCTGCTGATCAAGTTGTTTTCGGCCACTGGTCATTTGTTGGGGCTCAATTACTAGGTGGGTCGCTGCGCGACCCAATAACAGGCCGACCTCTTCGCCTAAAAAGCTTGCTGCGCGAGTCGGGCAGAGTGAGCGCAAAGATGTCGTAGGCCAGTTGCCGTAGGCTGGGGGAAGCCTCTGCCTGCCGAAAGCTTTGGGATTTGGCTAAACTATGCCAATTGCCAGAGAGGTTCAGTAGAAATTGGCTCATGGCACCCGATTGATCTTGAGCAACAAATTTCACTGTGCCTATGCCGGCAGCGATGAGCCGGGTCAAGCACATGGGGCAAGGCTCTAGCGAAGAATACAGGGTATAATTGCTCACATCGTCCACATCCCGGCAGCGATCCTCAAAGGGTCTGGGCTTTTCCCCACAATGGCCGTGCAGAACATTTCGGCCGCCGCGTTCGGTCGTGGCAGTGCGCAGACGACCGTGCGCCCTTCGGGACGATTGAACTGCTCGAGCGATATTCGCTCCACAAGCCAAGGGCCTATCCGAAACCCTTTTCAAGTTTGAGTAACAAGTCAAAACGCAGTATTGACAAATACAGGAATTGGGTGTATAACAATGTAAGCTCTTACATAAGCGGTAAGTGTTCAGCCATCAGATCTGGTTTTCGGCTCATCATGGCCTGGGGTCCAAGCGCCCCCTCTACCTGGACAAAACGCTTGCACAGCAGAGAAAAGCTGAAAGCTGGCGGCTGATAGCTGAACGCTGACCACATGCGAAACACAATGTCAAAAAAGAAGGCAACAGTTTATACCGTCGCTCAACACGCTGGAGTTTCTATTGCAACCGTGTCCCGTGCCATGGCTGGCAGCCCCAACGTGGCGCCGGAAACTCGCCAGAAGGTAATGCTGGCAGTTGAAGCATTACATTTTGAGCCCAATCCATCAGCGCGCCGATTAGCTTGCCAAAAAACTGATACGATTGCCCTGGTATTCCCTGATATATCCGGGCCATTTTATTCAACGGTCATTCGGGGTGTAGAGCAGGAAGCTGGGCGCTATAACAACAACGTCCTGATCTATGGCACCCATGGCAAAGAAAGCAGTGGGCGTTTCTTGCGTAAGCTGACCAGCAAGGTGGATGGCCTCATCATCATGGCGCGCAGCGTTGACGATGAAACACTCTGGTCACTGCATAACCAAGGTGTTCCATCTGTCCTCCTAAGCCGGCCCAGCAATGCTATCCTATGTGACACTATCGTCGTAGATAACCGCGCCGGCGCATACGAAGCTGCTGCCCATTTGATCGCACATGGACACCAACGGATAGCCATTATCTCTGGACCAGCTAACTCTCCTGACAACATGGAGCGGATGCAAGGCTATCAGACCGCCCTTCAAGATGCCAAACTCGCCCAGCTCAAAGAATTGACGATTTCTGGCAGATTCCAGTATGAAGGGGGCCGAATTGCGGCAATACAGCTTTTGGAAGCTGCGTCACCCCCTACTGCGATTTTGGCAGCCAACGATGAAATGGCGGTAGGCGCAATAGATGCGGCGCAACAGAAGGGGCGCTTGATACCGCAAGACCTGGCAGTCATTGGCTTTGACGACATCCAAGTGGCTGCTCTGGTTCACCCCACCTTGACCACTGTGCACCAGCCAATGCAGTTACTGGGAGAAATAGCTGTGAGGTTGCTATTTGACCGGCTGCAAAATCCGGATGCGCCCTTCCGCCATGAGAGACTGGCAACCAGCTTGATGATACGGCAATCCTGCGGGTGCCCCACCTGGCCTGACAAGAGCGCATGAACATATTCTCAGGTTAACTACCAGTAATCCTTTTTAATAGGATACAATTTTGTAAGTAAATGTAAGGGCTTACATCATATCAGGAGGTTAGATATTGAGTTCAAAACAAACCAATGCATACTCATTTCCCCAAGCTTAAATCTCTATCAGTGTAGGAGGAAAAAATGAAAAGCTCTAGAGCGTATTACGTATTTGTGGGGCTGATCATGATCAGCCTGCTGCTCAGTGCCTGCGGGCAAGCGACGGTGTCCACGCCGGAAATCATCAAAGAAACCGTCGTGGTGACCAAACCAGTAGAAGTCAAGCAAACCGTTCAGGTTGTTGTGACCCCCACACCGGCGCCCGAACCCACGGCTGAACCACTCACCGGCGAGATTCGTATTGCCGTGGTGCGCGGCGCAATGATGGAATTCATGGGGCCGATAGCCAAAAAGTTTATGGATGCCCACCCAGGCACCAAGGTGCTCGTTGAAGAGGAGCCTTCCGGCGGAGCTTTTGAAGCTCTGATCGCGGCCGGCAACCAACCTGACATTATGACAGGCTCCTTTGGCTACATGCCTGCCAAATATGCCGCCATGGATGCTCTGTTGCCATTGGAAAACCTCCCCGGCTCCAAAGAGTTGTTTGCCGAACTAGACCCGAACACCGTGCAGGAATACTATGGCCACAAATACTATGTGCCAGCCGGCATTGATATCACCATGATGATCTACAATAAAGACCTCTTTAAAGAAGCTGGCCTGGATCCGGACAAGCCGCCCAAAACTCAGGCGGAATTTCTGGCCGCTGCCGAGAAAATTTCGGCCCTGCCCGCCCGCGAGGGTGGCGCCAAGGTGTACGGCACAGTGTTTTGGAACGAGGCGCTGACCTGGGGCGGGTGGTATTGGAACATGCTTCAGCCAATTTACCTGAGCAACAACAAGAATGCCTGCGCCCTATTGAATCGGATTGGCACCGATGTCACCTTTGATCAAGCCGAGTGCAAGATGAAGGAATACCTCGCGTTTTCTCAACAAGCCCAGAAATTCGCTCCGCCCGACATGTCGCAAAACTTTTTCAGCCGCTCTATCGGCATGTGGCTGCAATATGGCTACTCGTGGCAGCCAAATTTGAAGGACGCCAAAGGCAAGCCGATGGTGATCGGCGAGGATGTGGGGGTTGCGCCCGTGCCGGTACCCGAGGCGGGGATGCAGCCCTATACGACCCTGGGAGGTCGCCCCTACATGATCCTCAAGTCCACTCCAGAGCGCGAGCGGTTGGCGTGGGAATTTATCAAGTTCCTCATGACCGACGAGAACAGTCTGGCTTTCTGCAAGGATTTGGGCTACCTGCCTGTCAAGTTGTCTCTGAAGAACGATCCCTTCTTTACCGATGCGGTGCACAAACCCTTTGTGGATATGCTGCCTTACGCGGTCTTCCCACAGGCGTTTGCCAAGTTTGACGCTGCTGCCAACGAAATCTTAAAAGTTTATGCCCAGGTGGTGGTGGAAGGAAAGTTAACACCCGAAGAGGGTGTGACACTGGCCGCCAAGAATGCCCGAGACGTATTGAGCAAATAACTGCAAAGGCCTGGCAGGGTCTCTACGGCCTGCCAGGCCTTTTCCAGGAGACCACTCCAATGACCCAATTCTGGAAACATGTCTTCCGCGCCCGCTGGGGATACATCTTTGTCTCGCCCTGGGTTATTCTCTACGCGGCGTTTGGCATCTATCCCCTCGTTCTCTCGTTCTATTTGACTTTTCTGAATTACAATTTTGTTCAACCTGAAAGCATGAGTTTTGTGGGGTTGGGCAACTGGGTCAGGGTCTTGACCGACCCCATGTTTCTGCGCAGCCTGTTCAACATTGTTTACAATCAGGCCATTTTTATTTTCCTCTCAATGTCCATTGGATTGGGGACGGCGGTGTTGCTGAAAGAAGTTCGCTGGGGCGCCCGCCTTTTCCGCACCATCTATTTCATTCCTACCGTTGTTTCTGTGGTGGTGGTCATGTCCATCGGCGGTTATATTGCCAGTCCGCAGGGACCTGTTCAAATGTCCTTGGTCAAGTTGGGGATCATGGCAGAGCCGGTCTTTTGGGCTTTTCAAAAGTGGCTGGCCATGCCGATATTGGCTTTGATCAACACCTGGAAGTGGTTTGGCATTCAGACCGTCATCCTGCTGGCGGGGTTGTATTCTATTGACCCCCAACTCTACGAAGCTGCCAGCCTGGATGGGGCCAGCGGCTGGCACCAATTTCGGTCTATCACCCTGCCCCAGCTCAACCCGCAGATCCTTTTCCTGCTGGTCATGAATGTCATCAATGGTCTGCAAATGTTCACCGAGCCGTTTATGGTCTTTGACTTGTATGGTGGATTGTATCACCAGGGGCTGACGCCGGTGCTGTACATTTACGCCACTGCGTTCGACCGCTCAAACATGGGGTACGCTTCAGCAATAGGGCTAAGCCTGGCCGTGATCATTTTAATCGCCACCGTCCTACAGTTCCGCTTTGTCCAGCGGGATGTCGAGTAAATCAGGAGAAAAATTATGCAACAATCGAAACCCGTCGGCCGATCTCTTGGGGTTCAGGCGCTCATGTATGTGGTTTTGATTATTGGGGCGATAGTGGTGGTTTACCCCTTCTTTCTGATCGTCATCAACTCGTTCAAGCCAGGCCCGGAAATCCTCCACGAACCCATGAATCTGCCCAGCCGCTGGGTACTGACCGGGTATCAGGCCTTGTTCACAGAGCTCAACATCCCGCTGCTCTTTCGCAACTCGCTCATCCTGGCCGTCGGCGTGACGCTGCTCAACCTGGTCTTTGACTCATTGGTAGCCTATGCTTTGGCCAAAATCCCCTTTCCAGGGCGGCAACAGATTTTCACATTTATGCTGGGCACGATGATGATTCCCAGCATCTTGTTTTTGATTCCTACGTATGTCGTCCTGTATCGCCTGGGCTGGGTGGGGCACTTTCAGTCTTTGATCATTCCCGGCGCCGTCAGCATCTATAATATTTTCCTGCTGCGCCAATTCATGTCCCAGATTCCCGACGAAGTGATCGAGGCGGCCCGCATGGATGGAGCCAGCGAGCCGACTATCTTCTTGCAAGTGATTGTGCCCATGGTTCGGCCGGCGTTGGCAACCGTTGCTATTCTAACCTTTATGGGGAGCTGGAACGATTTTTTTGGCCCATTGCTCTATTTGAACAAGCCTGAGCTATGGACACTCCAGCTAGGCTTGCACCAGTTCCAGACCTCTATCCCGGGCGAGAACGCCGAAAAAATCTGGGCTGCCATTGCTGTAATCACCACTCCCCTGCTGGTCATTTACTTTTTCTTGCAAGACCAGTTTATGGCCGCATTCGCCAACGTCAAATTCAAATAACTTGGCCTGTAGGTAGATAGGCCGAAACGGAGAATCTCTTATGCCTTCAAGTAAACGCATCCTGATCGTTGGCGCGCTAATTGTGGGCTTGTTCGCAGTCGGTTATGTCCTTTCCTGGAGCGAAGCCTACCGCCTATCGAACCGTTTCATGAATGCGGCGGACGCCGCATACCAGCGCGGCGAATACCTCAATGCCTTTATAGGGTACACAGAGATCCAGCCGGTTACAGGCCAGCGCGTCAAATATGGGGGGTATTACCAGGCTGCCAATGTGTGGCGCGATCCCTTTGCCTGGCCTCGCCCCGCTTTTGCCCGCCGGGCAGACGAGCATATTCGGGAGATTGTGGCCAACCGGCTAACCATCGCCGACGGCGAGCGGTTCGTTCAAGAGAACACCGGATTGAACAATCCCTACTTTGGCGACGTGTATCTGCGTCTCGGCGAGTTGTACGAAGAAAGCGGCGACCCCCGCGCGGCCACCGAGATTTACCGCGATGTCATAGATTTGTTCCCTAACCGGGCCGACCTCATCAGCGCAGCGAGCGACCACCTGACCCGGCTGGGAGCTCAACCCTGAACAAGGAAGGCAAACTCGCTTGAATTTAGGAGGTGATGGTATGCTCGTTTAATCCATCTGCCACATTGTAACATTAGCAATTTAGTCCTAACTAGTAACTACCCTTTTAAAGGAGATGAATAATGTTCAATCGTATCTGGTTACTCACTTGCGCGCTGCTGCTTGGTCTGCTGTTGGCAGGCTTGGTCATCTTCCCTATGGCCCAAGCGCAGGCAGCCGACCAACGCCTTGCTTTTCCAGATGCAGACACCGCCACGCCTCAATCGCTGCTGCGCGCTTCGGACCACTTTACCACGGCAATGGAATACGCGCGTGACACGTGGAATTCCTTTGTGGCGATGATGCCGCCCGGCCGGTTATTGCCAACTGACCACATGACTAGCACTGACGGACTCTTGGCGAAATATACTTCGCCCACCAACATCGGCAGCTATATCTGGAGCACGATTGCCGCGCGCGACCTGGGAATCATCACGCCTATCAGCGCTAACCTGCGCATTTCCGCCACACTCAGCGTCCTCCAGGTGCTGACCCGTCACGTAGAAAGCGGTCAGTTCTACAACTGGTACGATCCCGAGACGGGAGACCTGCTGACGATCTGGCCGGAGAATGGGAACACTGTTTGCCCGTTTCTATCCACAGTGGACAACAGTTGGCTGGCGGCCTCACTCATGATGGTGACAAACGCCTTGACCGAGACCGACATTGTGAGCGCGGCGCAGACACTGGTCAACTCGATGGACTTTGGTCTTTTTTATGATGCTAACGTAGGCCTGATGTACGGCGGCTACTGGCCGCCTGACGCACAACCGCCAAGTTGCCCCACGGGTTACACCGGACATCACTATGACATTTTCAATTCTGAGCCGCGCATTGCCGGTTACATTGGCATTGCCAAGGGCCAGGTGCCGCCCTCGCATTTTTACAGGTATTGGCGCATGTTTCCTGACACGTGCGACTGGAGTTGGCACGAAATGCGGCCCTATGGGACAAACGTGACCTATACCGCCACGCACTTTACGCCCGGGCCGATCATCACACCTACCGTCATCAGCATGACACGTTATGAAGGACACTATATCTACCGCGGGATGCGCCTTGTTCCCTCGTGGGGGGGGAGCATGTTTGAGGCATTGATGCCCAACTTGCTGGTGCCGGAAGCAGACTGGGGGCCCGATAGCTGGGGCCTCAATCACCCGCTGTACGTCCAGGCTCAAATCGAGCACGGTCTGGAAGATGCGCAATACGGTTACTGGGGCTTTTCGCCTGCCAGCCAGCCGCCGAGCGGCTATCGTGAATATGGCGTAGATGCCCTCGGCATGTGGGATGTTGGCTACACCTCCAACGTGGCCCAGACCACGGTGGACTATGGCTTTGCCGGCTGTCTGGGACGCGACCCCAAGCCGCTGCCTGCTCCCACCGATTACATCAGCGGCGTCGTCACACCCCATGCCTCCTTCTTGGCGCTCGAGTTCGCCGCAACCGAGGTCTTTAGCAATTTGGCCAAGTTAGCGACTAACCTTGGCGCCTATAACGACGACTATGGCTTTTACGATGCTGTCCAGGTCAACGATGGCGTCGGTGGACATGTCCTGTCCGAGCACTTTTACACCCTGGATCAGGGAATGATTATGGCCGCTCTGGCGAACTATTTGTTGCCTCCTAACCAGTTCCGCAACTATTTCGCCCAAGAGATTGAGGCTGCCATGCGTCCCTTGATGGCCCGCGAAAAGTTCACTGCTGGCCTGAACCCTGACTATGCGCTCAAACTGGCGCCCGGACGCACTGCGAGCGCCCGACCAAACTCGCAAGTGGTGTACACGCACGTGCTCCGCAATGTTGGCCGCGCTGACGATACTTATGAGATAGAGGCAGCCTCGGCCCACGGTTGGCCGGTTCAGTTGAGCAATGTCACAACCACGTTGCCGCTCGACCACTTCCAGATGGTCATTGTCACCCTCACTATCCCGAGCTTGCTCGACAATGTGACCGACACGTTGACGATCACGGCAACTTCGACAAGCAGCCCCACCGTGCAAATGACCTCAACTGACACAACCCTGGTCAGTCCTCTGAGGATTTATCTGCCGGTGTTGCTACGCAACTCTTAGGATAATGACAAGCTGGCTCCTGCCAGGGCGAAAAAGCCCTGGCAGGAGCCAGTGTTAACTTTAAGAAAGAGCATTGAACCGTTCTCGACCAGGTATTTTCTATGAACTCAAATACTATGTTCGATACAACGTATGGGCACTTTGCCGATGATGGGCGCGAGTACGTGATTACCCGCCCCGACACACCCAAGCCTTGGGTGAATGTCGTTTCCAACGGTGACTATGGTTTTGTGATATCGCAGGCCGGCGGCGGTTACTCTTGGCGCTCGCATGCAAACCTAAGCCGCCTAACCCGCTGGAACCAGGATCTGGTGCGCGACGATTGTGGGCGCTATCTCTACTTGCGCGACAATGAGAGCGGCGAGTTCTGGTCATTGGCCTGGATGCCCACTCAGCCCCATTACGATTACTTTGAATGCCGGCACGGCCAGGGGTATACGCTGTTTATCACCCGCCGGGCTGGACTAGAGGCGCGGTGGACGCTCGTCGTTCCCCCGGATGCGCCCGTGGAAGTGTGGAGCGTGACGCTTCACAACCTGGATTCACGGCCGCGCCGCCTTGGCCTCTATAGTTATCTCGAATGGTTGTTGGGCGCCGCCCCCGATTGGCACCGCGAGTTTCACAAGACGTTTATCCACACTGCCTACGACCATGGCGCAGGCGCCGTCCTGGCAACCAAGTGCAACTGGGAACCACCTGTGCAAACTCGCGCCCATTGGAACACCGACTGGCCTTACGTCGCTTTTCACGCCGCTTCACCGATGCCAGATGCGTACGAAACCGACAAGCAGGCCTTTCTAGGCCAGTACGGTTCGCCGGCTAGTCCCCACGCCCTACGCCAGGGCCATTTACAAGGCACACTCGGACGCTGGGGAGACGCCATCGCCAGCCTGCGGGTAACTCTGTGTCTCGAGCCGGGAGCCACCGAGACGGTCCATTTTGTCCTGGGAGCGGCGGACGACCGTGACCAAGCGCTCGTGCTATCCCAGCGCTTCACTCAACGCGAGGCAGCCGAGCAGTCACTGGCACAAACACAGGCAGGCTGGCTGGAACAAACACAACGTTTGCAAGTAATGACTCCCGATCCAGCCATGAATCTGATGACTAATCACTGGCTGGCGTATCAGACGATTGCATGCCGCCTGTGGGGGCGCACGGCCAACTATCAGACGGGGGGCGCACTTGGCTTTCGCGATCAACTGCAGGATAGTCTCATCTATTTGCTATTAGGGCAACCCGAGCGGACGTTGGCGCAAATACGCCTGCACGCCCGCCACCAATTCGCCGATGGCGGCGCACATCACTGGTGGCATCCCTTGCCTACACTAGGCGCGGCCAAAGAACTGGAATCGGGTGTGCGCACAAAAATCAGCGACAATCGCCTCTGGCTATGCTTCGTGCTGGCGCGCTACCTCGAAGAGACCGCCCATTGGGCGGCCCTCGACCTGGGCGAGCCATTTGTGGACGATCCTCTTGCCCATAGCCTGTGGGAACACTGCAAACGCGCCATCCAACTTGCGCTGAACAGTCTCAGCCCGCGTGGCCTGCCCCTGATCGGCGGCGGTGATTGGAACGACGGGTTGAACGCGGTGGGAGCGGACGGAAAGGGCGAGAGTATCTGGCTGGGCCATTTCTTATATGGCTTGTTAAATGACTATGCGGGCTTTGCAGAACGCCGCGGCGAGGCGACTACCGCCCACGCTTATCGCCAGCGGGCGGCTGGCCTGTATGAAGCTATCAACCGTGTGGGTTGGGACGGCGAGTGGTATTGGCGCGCCTCAACCGATGGAGGCGCATTGCTGGGCAGCCGGGCCAATACCGAAGGGCGCATTTTTCTCAACGCCCAGACCTGGGCTATCCTGGCCGGCACGGCCTCCCCAGAACGCGCCCGGCAAGTCTGGCAAGCCGTCGAGACATGGTTGCTCAAAGATTATGGCCCGCTACTGTTGTATCCCGCTTACAGCACACCTGACGCAGCTATTGGCTACCTGACGCGCTATGCGCCCGGCGTTCGCGAGAACGGCGGCGTGTACATGCACGCGGCGACGTGGGCCCTGCTGGCCGCTTGCCGGTTAGGCCTCTGTGAAACTGCCTACGACATCTACAAGCGCATCTGCCCGCCGCAGCGCGGCCTTGACCCTGACAGGTACCAGGCGGAGCCTTATGTGACGCCTGGAAATGTGGACGGGCCGGACTCGCCTCATTTTGGGCGCGGCGGATGGACGTGGTATACCGGGTCTGCCCAATGGCTGCTGCGCGCCACGCTAGAGGGGCTGTTTGGCCTGCAACCCACAATCGAGGGACTGCGTATTGCGCCGTGTCTGCCTTCAGAGTGGCGTTCTTGCCGGGTGGAGCGGCGCTTTCGCGGCAGCGTGTATGACATAGAGTTTAACAACCCAGCAGGCGCAAGCAAGGCAAAGGTTCACATCACCCTGGACGGCGAGCCGGTGCTTGGGAATGTCTTGCCCCCACCGCTTGCCCCGGCCCACCATGTTGTTGTGACATTCGAATAATGAATCCTGCATTTCCTTCCAACTTTGTGTGGGGCGCGTCAACAGCAGCCTATCAAATTGAAGGCGCATGGAACACCGCCGGCAAGGGCCCGTCCATCTGGGATATCTTTTGCCGCCAGCCAGAGGCCGTCTGGCTGGGGCAATCTGGCGAGACAGCCTGTGACCATTACCACCGTTATGCGGAAGATGTTGCCCTGGCCAAGTCTATCGGATTGGGCGCCTATCGCCTGTCTATTTCATGGCCGCGCGTGCTGCCTACTGGAAGCGGCGCGCCCAATTTCAAAGGGATAGAGTTTTACGACCGGTTGGTTGATACACTGCTGGCAGCAAGCATTACGCCCTACGTTACCCTGTTTCATTGGGATTATCCCCACGAGTTGCACCGCCGGGGCGGTTGGCTCGACCCCACTAGTCCCGACTGGTTCGCCGAGTATGCCGCGCTCGTTGCGGCGCATCTCTCGGACCGCGTGCGGCACTGGATCACCCTCAACGAGCCACAGATTTTTATCGGCGCTGGCTACCTGGACGGCGTCCACGCGCCCGGCGAAAGACTGAGCCTGGCCCAGGTCTTGCGCATCGCGCATCACGTCTTGCTGGCGCATGGAAAAGGAGCGCAGGCTATTCGCGCTGCCTCAACCTCCGCCCAAGTTGGTTTTGCATTTACCGGCCAGGTGGGACTCCCCGCCAGCGACCGCTTGGAAGATATTGAGGCGGCGCGGCAAGACACCTTTGGGATGAGCCGCAAGAACCTCTGGCATCACGCCTGGTTTTCCGATCCGATCTTTTTCAAGCACTATCCCTCAGCCAGCGCGGCGCTGCTCGGCAGCGACATGCCCACCATAGGCACAAACGATATGGACACCATTGGCCAGCCCGTGGATTTCTACGGCCTCAATGTATACCAGGGGCATAGCGTGCGCGCCGGCACAGACGGTCAGCCGGAGACGGTGCCTTTCCCAGTTGGGCACCCGACGACGACTCTGCATTGGCCAGTTACGCCAGACGTATTGTACTGGGGGCCGCGTTTCCTCTGGGAGCGCTATCGCTGCCCCGTCATCGTCACTGAGAATGGCATGGCAAATACCGATTGGGTGATGCGAGATGGCAACGTCCACGACCCGCAACGTATTGATTACCTTGCCCGCCACCTATCTGCCCTGCAACGCGCCTGCGCCGAGGGGGTGGGTGTGAATGGCTACTTTTACTGGTCGCTCCTGGACAACTTTGAGTGGGCCGAGGGCTACAAGCAGCGTTTTGGATTAATTTATGTGGACTATCCAACACAGCGGCGCATCCCCAAGACCAGCGCGCAGTATTACAGGCGCGTGATCCAAGCCAACGCGGTGGTAGAGGCCGCGTAGGGCAAGTCGCCAAGCCACCTGAGAATAGCAAAGCCTGAATTTCGCACTATAACAACTGGGTAGAAGCTGAATGGCTTCAGTTTACTCATCGTGCCCCAACCAAGGCTAGGGATGAGACAAACGTTGGGAATTTCGCCAAGATGCAACAGGCGATTGATGTGGCGCAGTCCCAACTGAGGCAAGCTCAACTTGGGTCGTTTGCTCCGGTCAACGTGAACGAACCAAAATATTGACCACTCCCCCCATAGAACCTTTCGAGGCTTGAATTGCAAATCAGCCAAATGCCCGATTCTAATGTTATGTGTTATCATGCCCTCATTGTCGGTTATGAGTTGAAGCTTGGGCAGGTCATGCGTTAATAAGTTCCAGCTGTCCTCACTTCAACAGGCTGCGGGGATTCAAGAGATGAAAAAGAACATTATCCCTTTTGATAGACTGAAGGTTTCACTAGATGGCAAAATCACCATTCTGATCATCTCGAGCGTGCTCTTGCTCACCATTCAACACTACCGCCGCCTGACGCCTTGGTTTTCTATGGATTTGGTAGTGTTTTGCTTGATTGCTCCTCTAATCATTATCTTGGTATTTTGGAGAGAAAACCCGGCCAGCTATGGGCTGCGGCTGGGCAACTGGCGACTGGGCCTGCTGTTCACGCTTGGAGGCATTGTGCTGATGACGCCAATCTTGTGGATCGTAGCGCGCACAGGCTCTTTCCGCAGCTATTACGGCCACTCGACGCTTTCGTGGGGCTGGCTACTGCTGGACAACGCCGTCCACCTCTTTAGCTGGGAATTTTTCTTTCGGGGTTATTTGTTGTTCGGCCTGGCGCAGCGTTACGGCGACAATGCCATCTTTTTGCAGGCCGTCCCCTTTGCCGTGGCTCACTTTGGCAAACCAGAAACCGAAACCATTAGCACCATCTTTGGCGGCGCGGCCTTTGGGTACGTTGCAATCAAAACCGATTCAATGCTATACCCCTTTCTCATCCACTGGTATATCCAGGTGCTCACCATTGCGCTGGCAGCGGGGATGATTGGAGCGACATGATCGAACTAGAACTCACCAGCCTGGCTCACGGCGGCGACGCGGTTGGGCACTACCAGGGCCAAGCCATCTTTGTGCCTTTTGCCATCCCTGGCGAAATCGCCCGTGTGGAAATTGTGCAAAACAAGAGCCGCTATGCCCGCGCTCGCTTGATTGAACTAGTGCGCGCCTCGCCACACCGAGGGCAGCCGCGCTGCCCGCACGCGCCTCCACACGGCCACTGCGGCGGCTGCCAATGGCAGCACATTGCCTACCCAGCGCAATTGCGCTTCAAAGAGAACATTGTCCAAGAACAATTGCAGCGATTGGGCGGCCTGGCTAACCCGCCGATGCAGCCCATTCTCCCCTCTCCTACCCCGTGGCTGTACCGCAACCACATAGAATTTTCGACGACGCCAGAGGGTACCCTGGGCTTTTTTGACACCACCGGCCGGCGCGTAACCCCTATTGACGAATGTCATATCATAGAGCCGGCCCTGGCCGACGTATTTGATGCGTTGGATTTTGATCTGCCAGAACTGGCGCGCCTCAGCTTGCGCAAAGGCTCGGCCGACGATGACGTTATGCTGATTTTTGAAACTAAGAACGACGAACCACCCGACCTGGAAACCGACCTGCCGCTCTCGGCGGCGTTGATGCTCGAAAACGGTGAGGTGGTATCGCTGTTCGGCAACCTGCATGTCGAATTTCAAATTGCAAATTTTAGATTCCAGATTTCGCCCGGCACATTCTTTCAAGTAAACACACCCCAAGCTGAAACGCTGGTGAGAATCGTAAAAGAATTTCTCGATCTAGCGGGTGGCGAGACTGTGCTAGATGCCTATTGTGGCGCGGGGCTATTCAGCGCGGCGCTGGCCGAAAAGGCCGGGCACGTGATTGGCATCGAGGAATCACCTTCGGCGTGTGACGATTTCGAGCGCAATTTATCAGAGGCCGATAACATCTCGCTGTTTGAGGGAAAAGTGAGTGACGCCCTGCCCGAGATATCTGACAAGCTGGACGCGGCCGTGCTCGACCCTCCACGCGGCGGCTGCGAGCCTGGCGCGCTGGACGCCCTTATCGCCAAGCAGCCCCGGCGCATCGCGTTCGTTTCGTGCGACCCAGCCACGCTGGCGCGTGACCTGGGGCAGCTAAGCAGCGCAGGCTACCGCGTAGAGCGCGTGCAGCCAGTGGACATTTTCCCGCAGACCTTTCATATCGAAACTTGCGTGAAATTGGCTCTTGCCTAAGCGGCAAGAATGTGGTAAACTCTAGAAATATCGAATCTGAAATTTGAAATTTTAACGTGATGACCGGGACAAGTAACCGCCCATAGCCTGACAGGGAAAAAAGGCCACCGACTGAAAGCCTTTTGCAAGCAAAAGCGGCCAAAACCACCCGCGAGCGGCTTGGTGAAAGTGAGCACAAGTATCCAAGCCCGGGCAAGCCCGTTACAGCGGCAGAGCGCGTTCACTCCTGTGGTGAGACTAGTGAATCTCGATCAGGAGATTGAAACGAAGGTGGGTGGAACCACGGGAGCACGGCCTCTCGTCCCAAATGGGCGAGGGGCTTTTTTTTATTTGCGCCAAAAGACGAACGACCAACATTGGTCTTTGGTCATTCTTAGGAGGCAAATATGGCAGAAAGCGACACTGACAAGACTAAAAAAGCCGCAACTCGTTGCCCCGGCAGCAGGTAGAGACAATGGCTTGTGTCTCTTACCGGCTGGCGGGGCATAGCCAACCGGTAGGCGGCATAAGCGATTGCCCCTACTGGCCAAAAATCTTTTACTGCCCTTCGGGCATGTAAAGGAACACATGGGGAATTTGTTGTATATGGTTCTGAGCTAGAGTGTTCCTTTAGCCATACAAACATCAATAGGAGGCAATCAAATGTTAGTTCAATCTGACCTCAAGCAAATCGAGCAGGTATGGGTCATAGCCCCAGAGGCGGCCCTGGCCCAAGAGTGGGAGAACAATGGCTGTTGCGCCGAATCGCTCCGGCCGCTTCAGTCAATTGAGCGCCCCAGCCCCGCTTCGGATTACCTGCAAGACTGGCAACTTGAACAGTGCGCATAAAAATCTTGTTTTGGCCGTGAAAATTCATTGAGGTGAAAAATGTCTAACGAATATCAAAACAGCTTGCTCTATCGCTTACGCCACAGCGCGTCGCACGTGATGGCGCAGGCTGTGCTAGAAATATTCCCGGAAGGCAAAATTGCCATTGGGCCAGCCATTGACGACGGGTTTTACGTATCTTCCCAATAAATCGGGGAAGACTACGAGGCATTCCACGACGCGTCTAACCGACGTTGTTCGGCTTGCTGTGCAATCAAGTCGGCCAGCGGGGGCACCTTGCTAGTGCCGGACACGCGGTCGCAAATATACTCAAAG
>JBGSMF010000336.1:0-9185 GCA_041740315.1 Thermoflexales bacterium | reverse complement strand
GCGGTGGTGACCCAAGACGTGCCGCCGCATACGGTCGTGGGCGGCGTGCCGGCGCGCATCATCAAAGAGATCACGCCCCAAGCAGCTCGCCAGGCCCAGGCCGCGCGGCGCGCGGCGATATATTTCTAACAATTTGACTATATGCAAAACTGGTACGTCATCCAAACCAAAACTCGCAACGAGGAGCAGGTGCGCGATGTCTTGACGCGCAAGGGCATCGAGGTTTACTTGCCCCTGGTTCGGGTGCATCGCGTGAATCCCCGCGCCCGGCCCATAGCGCCCTTTTTCCCGCGTTACTTGTTTGTGCGGGTTGACTTGCCCAGCGTGGGCGTTTCGGCGCTCAACTGGGCGCCGGGTGTTGTGCGCCTGCTGGAATTCGATGGCATAGCGGCCGTGGTGCCCGATTTTGTCATCGAGCAAATTCGCCAGCGCGTGCCCCAGGTTGAGCGAGAAGGACAATTGGGCTTGGGGCCGTTTCATCCGGGCGACCGGGTGCGCATCACCGCCGGCCCGTTCCGCGACCTGGAGGCCGTGTTCGACCGGGCGCTTTCACCCAATGGCCGCATGCAGGTGCTCATCGAGTTTCTGGGGCGCTTGGTGCGTGGCGAGGTTGATTTGGAAGCGTTGGAAAAAGTTGAGCAGCGCAGGCATTGAGGGGATGTAAGCGTTCAGGTGGGTGACGTATAACCACAAAGGACACTAGGGACACAAAGGATAGCAAAGAGGCAAAGGATAAAAGGCGGCCACTTTTGCACTCTACTTGGTGTCCTTCGTGGTAGAAAATCAACGCCGACTGAACGGTTACGAGGGGATTGAGTAACTATGAGTGACAAGCTTTCTATAGTGATTCCCGCTTATAACGAACAAGACGGTATCGCCGCAATCTTGGAGCGCGTGCTGGGCATCCGCCCTGGGTTGGCGGCGGCCGGCGTGGCTGATCTGGAGGTGGTGGTGGTGGATGACGGCAGCCGCGACCAGACCGCCGAGGTGGTGAGCACATACACCAATGTTCGCCTGGTGCGCCACGAAAAAAATCGGGGCTATGGGGCTGCGCTCAAGACCGGCTTTTGCAATGCCAGCGGCAATTTGCTGGCTTTTCTGGATGCCGATGGCACCTATCCGCCCGAACACTTTCCATCGCTGTGCCGGGCAGCGCTGGCCGGGGCCGACCTGGTAATCGGTTCGCGCATGGCAGGCGCTAAAAGCGAAATGCCCGCCGTGCGCCGCCTGGGCAACCTGGCCTTTGCCGCCCTGGTCAGCGTGGTGGGCAATCATCGCGTGAGCGATAGCGCCAGCGGCATGCGCGTTTTTCGCCGCGAGGTGTTGGAGCGTTTGTACCCCTTGCCAGATGGCTTGAACTTGACGCCGGTGATGAGCACGCGCGCCATTCACGAGGGCATCAAGATGGTCGAGGTGCCCATCCCGTATAGCGAACGGGTAGGGCGCTCCAAGCTCAGCGTGGTGCGCGATGGCATGCGCTTTTTAAACTCTATTGTTTGGACGGCCATGTCTTATAACCCCGTGCGCATTTTGGGCTTGTTGGGCTTGGTGGGGGTGGGCTTTGCGGCCCTGGTCATTGCCGGCCTGGGTGTTTTGCGCGCCGGCGGGGTGAGCCAACTGGGGCCGTGGGGAGTTTTTGCGGTGTATGCGGCCCTGGTGTTGGGAGTTACGGGCGTCAGCTTGTTCAACCTGGGCGCAATGTTCAATTACCTGGTCTCGCTCTTTCAACGGCAGCCCATCCAAAAAGGATTGTTTGGCCGGCCGATTTTTGATCCGCCGCTCGACCGGCAATTTTGGTGGATGGGGGGGCTAGCCGTTTTGGCCGGTTTGATCGTGGGGGTGGGCAGCCTGGCGCTTAGCTTTGGCGGCTGGGAAATGTCGCGCTTGTGGTTGTGGCTGCTGGGCAGCGCCATGCTGGTTCTAATAGGGGTGCAGTGGGTCATTTCTTGGATCGTGATGCGCATCTTGGAAGAACTCAGCCAGCGCGAGGCCAAGATTGGGTTGGATTTGCAGGGTAAAGGGTAGCGATGAGCGAGGACGCGCGCGAACAGTTGGTCCGAGATAACCTGGGCAGCCGGGCCTTGCGCGCTTTGCCGCAGGCCCAGTTCCCCGATGCCGACCTGGCGGTGCGGGCGCGCGGCATCTTGCGCCCGCCGCACAAAGTGGATGTGTTGTTCGTCAACCCGCCTTCGCCCGATGGAGGCATTTGGATTCGCAGCCAGCACCGGGTGGGGCGGCGCAGCCGCGAAAACATGGTGTGGCCGCAGGTCAGCCTGGCGCAAATGGCGGCGCTGCTTTGTCCTGATTATACGGTTGAGGTGGTAGATGCCATCGCCACGCGCATGAAATGGAGCGAATTTGAGGCGCTGCTGCGCGAAAAACGCCCGCGTTATTACGTCAGCCAGGTCACTGCGCCCACCCTGACTAACGATATGTACGGCGTGTTTCTGGCCCGCAGCCTGGGCGCGGTGACGATTGCTTTTGGCACACACGTGACGCCCATGCCCCGCGAGACGCTCGAGTCGTTCCCCGCGCTCGATTTTGTGCTGCGCGGCGAGCCAGAGTTGGCGCTGCGCGAGTTGTTGGATACGCTTCAGGCAGCCAGCGGCAGGTGGAAGGTTGAAGGCGACAAGTTGATTGGAGAGAATGGCCGGGTTGCAGATGAGAGCGGGCGCTTTATCAAACTCTTGCGCGATTCTGATCCCGCCTGGCAGGCGGCGTGGCTGCAAAAGGGCGACCCGCCCGCCGAGCCTGGACAGAGGCTGGCGGCAGCGCGGGCGCAGTTAGGTACCATCAAGGGACTGGTCTGGCGCGATGGCGATGTTATCACCGTTAATCCCGACCGGCCTTTTATCCGCAACCTGGACGATTTGCCGATTCCGCTGCATCACCTCTTGCCGCTCGACAAGTATCTTATCCCGATGATCAAAGGCCCGTATACTTTTACCGTCACCAGCCGAGGCTGCACGGCCGGGTGCAAATATTGCATCAAGCACGTCAGCTACCAGTATGGCATTCGCGTGCGCTCACCCGAAAATATCATGCAAGAATTGTGGGTACTGAACGAGCTGGGCATCCACAACATCCACATGTACGCCGACATGTTCACGGTCAGCCGCGAGCAGGTGGTGGGTTTGTGCAAGCTGATCTTGAAGGAAAAGCTCAAGATCAAGTGGACGTGCAACAGCCGGGTGGACTATGTGGATCAAGAGATGCTGCGACTGATGGGCCAGGCCGGCTGCTGGTACATCTCGTGGGGTATCGAATCGGCCAATGAGCAAATTTTAAAGCGGGCGCACAAGGGCTACAAGCTGGAGCAAGCGCCGCGCGCGCTGCAATGGGCGCGCGAGGCGGGCATCAAGAATTGGGGCTATTTCATCATCGGCCTGCCCGGCGAAACGGTGGATACAATTAAGCAGACCATCGCATTGGCCAAGCATCTGCCGCTGGATATTGCGCTGTTTCACATCGCCGCGCCTTATCCGGGCACGCCCTTTTTCTTTGAGGTGCTGGAAAATAATTGGTTCCGCCCCGGCACGCAGTGGGAAGCGGTAGACATGGACAAATCCACCGTGTTGGATTATCCGGGCCTCAAGGCGGAAGAGTTGGAATATTGGCAGCGGCGAGCCTTTCGCGAATGGGCCTTTCGGCCTGGGCCGATGTGGACCTACCTCAAAAGCATCAACAGCCTGTCGGTCGTGCGTTCGGCTGTAGAGATTGGCTTGCAAACGCTGGGCTGGGTGAGGGGATAGTGGCGAGCGCCGACCATTGCGAGCCTGGTCGCGAACAAACTCGCGAGCCTGGTCGCGAACAGCAGTTTGTGCAACTCTGCCTGCGCAGCCGCTGGGATGTCAGCCTGCTGCAGGCAGCCCGCGCGCTAACCCAGCAAGAGTTTGATTGGGAGGCGCTTGATCGTATTGCTTTGTCTGGAGGGTTGGCCCCCTTGCTGTACAGCCTTGTGCGCGGCCACAATCTATTGCCGCCGCAGCTTGAGCAAACATTGCAAAGTGCCTATTATGATACGGCTCGCCGAAACCTCTCGATGCTCCACCGGTTGGGCAATGTGTTGCGCCAACTACGGGCGACCGGCGTGGAAGTGATTGTCCTCAAGGGCGCTGGGCTGGCAAGCGCGGTCTATGGCAATGTGGCCGTGCGTCCAATGGGAGATGTTGACCTGCTGGTTCGGCCGGCGCAAGCGTCAACGGCGCTGGATGTGCTGGGGAGCTTGGGTTATACTCAGGGCGACACAGAGCCTCATGCAGGCGACGCGCTTGCTTATGAAAACGAGGTGATGCTGCGCCACCCTGGGGGAGCAGGTGTGACTATCGAAGTCCACTGGAACCTGATTGATTCGCCCCATTATCAGCGCGCCATCCGGCTGGATTGGTTTTGGGAAACGGCGCAGCCTGTTGAGATCGGCCAGGCGGCTGCCTGGATATTGGGGCCAGAGGCGCAGGTGATTCATTTGTGCGCTCATCTCACATTGCATCATGGCAGTGAGGGCAGGCTGTGGCTGCATGATATCGCCGAGGTCATTGCTCTCTATCAGTCCCAGATCAATTGGGAACAATTGCTGGCGCAAGCCCAGGCATGTGATTTGGTGATCCCTTTGCAGCGCATCTTGCCCAGAATAGCCGATGAGTGGCAAGCTCCAATTCCTGCCCTAGTTCTGGAGCAATTGCGCGCCCTACGGCCATCGCGGGCCGAAGCGCGGGTGTTCAGCTTGCTCACTGCCAAGCGACGGCCGGTGGCTCTACGTTTTTGGGCCGATCTGGTGAGTATGCCCAATTGGCCACACCGGCTGCGCTATGCGTGGAACAACTTGCTGCCATCACCGACCTATATGCAACGTCGTTATCATATTTCTTCTCCTATGCTGCTGCTATTTTACTACCCTTACCGCTGGTGCTTGGGTGTTCGCAGCGCATTGGGCATGTTGACCCGCACCGCGCTCGGTTTTGCTGCGGCGAGCATCCTTGTTTTGCGGTTATGGGTATAAAGCCAGGCTGCTTTAAAAGCGCGCTGCCGTATCTTGAGCTGGCCTGCGCGGTGGCGGCCGGCGGCTTGTGGTACACCCAAGGCGGCGCTGTGTGGTACGCCGGCGCCTGGCCCGGCCCGTGGCCGCTGATTTTGCTGGCGATTCCCTGCTTGGCGCGCCTGGTGATAGGAGGCATTCCGTTTAGGCCAGGCGCAATGGATATTTTCTTGGGGCTGTTTCTGGCGACGGCGGCGCTGGGAGTGTGGGTGGCCAATGACCCCGGCCCAGCCTGGGCCAAATTCTGGCTGGTGGTTGGGGCAGTTGGGTTGTATCATGCGATGGCCCATCAGCCGGATGAGCTGCGCCTTTACGGTGCGCTGGCGTTTTGGGGAGTGTTGGGGGTTGCGCTGGCGGCATACTTTTTAGCCACCAATGATTGGGCGGCCTATCCGGCCAAGGCGCCGATTTTAACCGCCCTGGGCCGGCAAATTTCTGCCTGGCTGCCTTTTTTGCCTGGGCATCGCCTGCACCCAAATATTGTGGGCGGGACGTTGGCGATGTTGATGCCGGTGTACGTTGTGCTCTTGAACTTGGCTCGGGTACGGTGGGCGCGAGTGGTGTGGGGGATGGCTGTGGGTATTGCGGGTCTCGCCGTGTTGATCAGCACATCGCGCGGGGCGTGGCTGGCCTTGGGTGGCACAGCGGGATTGTGGATGGCGTGGCGCGGGCTGGGTTGGTGGACCGGGCGGCGCTTTCCTCAGCCTGGGCGAGCCTGGCAGGCGCGCTTGCTGGCGCTGAGTGGATTGATCTTGATAGCTTTGCCTGTGGTCGTCATCCTTGCCCGCCAGGTGCTTGCCAGCCCCTTGGCTGTTTCGGGGGTGCTTGCTAATCGGCTGGATTTGATGACCAGTTCGTGGCTGCTGGCGCGCGATTACATCTTTACCGGCGCGGGGCTGGGCATGTACCAGATGCAGTTTTCAATCTATACCTTGTTGATTCACGTCGGTTATATCACGCACAGCCACAATTTGTTTTTGGATGTGCTGATTGAGCAGGGTCTGGGCGGATTGTTTGCCCTGGGCGGATTGGCAGTAGCCGGGCTGGTGTTGGGGGTGCGCCGCTTGCGTGATGCGGCTGGCAACGCCGCGTGGATTCTGGAAGCGGCCATGGCCGGCCTGGTGGTGATTTTGGCGCACGGTTTGGTGGATGATGCTCTATACGGCAGCCGTGGGCTGCTGCTCTTGTTTGTGCCGTTGGGGATGCTGGCTGCGGCGAGCACCCAACAAGCAGTGGTTGATAGGCGGCAGCCAATGCCGTTCAGATTGTCCTCTGCTTTTTACTTTTCGCTTGTTGCTTTGGTTGCGCTGGCGTTGGCCCTGGCAATTTGGTGGCGCCCTATCCTTGGAGCCTGGTATGCCAACCTGGGCGCTGTAGAGCAATCGCGGGTAGAGCTGGGCCACTATAGTCAATGGCATTTTGATAATCCCACGATGGACCAGGTGCGCCGGCAAAATAACCTGGATGCGGCGCTGATGTTGTTAGAGCAGGCGACCCAGGTTGACCCCGCTAATCCAACGGCCCGGCAGCGCTTGGCGGCGATTTTCCTTTCTCGCGGGCAGTATGACCAGGCGCTGGCGCAAGTGCAGGCGGCTTGGGATGCCGGCCAGCGCGATTCAGTCACCTGCTTGCTGTTGGGTGATGCCTATGCGGCCAATGGCCGGCCCGATCAAGCGGTCGAGGTGGTGCGCGGGCTGCGGTGGGCCGAGGCACGGCTGGCAGGCCAGGCGTGGGCGCGTTATTGGGTGAGCAAAGATTATCAGCGCGCGGCTGATGCATGGGCGGCTGTTGTGGCTTTGAACCCCGATAACAAGCAGGCCGCTGCATCGCAAGCCGAGGCAGCCAGGCGGGCGGCAGAGAAGCATTAGGGTGCATAAATGCATTAGGACCTTGCCAGCCAAAGCTTGTTTTTCTGCCACGAATTTATCGAATTAGGGCTCTTTGGGATTTGACCCCCTTCCTTACGAGGGAAGGGGAACGTGCTCCCCTCTCCGCTTCGGGGAGGGGCTGGGGGAGGGGTTCAGCACGGCAACTCCCAAAGAACCAAAGACTCTGCGGCTTCGGCGTCTCAGCGGTGAGATTTAAAATCCAAGTACTGGCATTAGGATGTTGGAAAGTTGAGGTTTAATTGCGTATTTTGGTAAAGCAGATGGGCATCCTGTTGGCCTTGTTAGCCCTCTTGGGCGGCGGGCTGGTCTTGCAGAGCAAGGCGCAGTCGGGCCAAGAACTGTGGCGGCCACCCGCCAATCTGTCTCGCTCAGGCTCGGCTTCTCAGCCGGTGATTGCCGTCGCGCCCGATGGCACGCTGCACGCGCTGTGGTGGGATCAATTTGACGGTGAGCAATATGCCCGGACTGCCGATGTGACGGGCACCGCCTGGATTGGGCCATCTGGCGTGTTCCAAATTGTGGGCGAGCGCAAGGTAAACGAGCAGACAGGCGAGGTAGCCTTAACTGCGCCTCTCGATGTGCGGCTGGTGTCTGGCCCAAGCGACACGATGTATGTCCTGTGGCGCGACGTTGATCAGCAATTGTTTAGCGCGCAGAACTGGGGCGGCGGCTGGGGCGCGGGCGCGCTGGTGGCTGAAGCGGCTTTGGCGATGGATGTGGCCGCCGCCAGGGGCGCTTTGCACCTGGTTTACGCGCGCCCCATCAGCGCGGCGGGCTTGCCGGCCGGCGTGTATTACAAGACAAGCACCGGTTTTGGATGGAGTGGTTCTGTGTTGTTGTACGACTCGCCTTACTTTCGAACCGCCGAAGCTCAAGATGTCCATCTCAGCGTGGCGGGCAACGAGCAGGGCCAGGTGCTGGCTGTGTGGGATGATCCGCACCTGGGGCGGAGCTTTTACGCTCGTTCGGCTGATGGTGGAACAGGTTGGAGCGAGCCGCAGGTTGTGAGCGGCACGCAAGCTGTTCAACCTGCGCAGGCGCGTGTGGCCGCTGCGCCCAATGGCGAGTTTTTGCTGCTGTGGCAAGATAGCAGCGCAGGCGGTTGCGGGTTGCAGCAGCAGCGCTCGGTGGATGGTGGGCAGATGTGGAGCGCGCCAGAGCGAATCTTGACCGGCCTCAGTCGCTGCCCGGAGCGGTGGCAATTTAGCCTGGGCGGCGCGGCACAGGCCCCACACTTGTGGTTGGTGGGCCTGCCTGCCGCCGCTCAAGACACGGTGGGCGATTCGGCGGTTTTGGCCGCCTGGGATGGCGCACGATGGTCAGACCCGGTCAATCTTGGCGCCAACTTGCGCGACCCCGCCACAGATAGAGCCTTTAGCCTGGGTTGCCTGGATGCGTCGCTGGCCGGGTCTGTGATTGGCTTGGTGGGCTGCGATGCGTTGGGCGATGTGTGGGTGGTGCGCAATGCGCTAGAGCTGGATAGCCTGCTGCCTGCCCTCAAGCCGGCCTGGGAGCCGCCCCAGGCGCTTTCTGATCAGGCGGGTCAGGTGGGCTTGCCGGCATTGGCGGCCGATGAAAAGGGCAAGCTGTATGCCTTGTGGAGCCAAGCCGAGGCTGCCGGGCAGGCCGGCGTGGCGCTTTATGCGGCGGTGTGGGATGGGGCGCGTTGGTCGCGCGCGGCCGAGGTGCTGCGCTCGCCGGCTGTTGAAACGGGCTTGTTGCCCAGCGCCCAGGCGCTCAGCAAGGCTGAACAGCCCGCGCTGGCAGCCAATGGGCATGATCGGCTGCATGCCGTGTGGAGCGGCGGGGCCAGCGGCCAGATTTTTCACAGTTGGGCCTATGCTCGCGATGCCACCTCGGCCCAGGGGTGGAGCGAGCCAATCGAGCTGCCGGCGCCGGCCATGGTGGGCAGTTGGCCCGATATTGTGGCCGACCCGCGCGGCAATATGTTGCACGTGATTTACGCCGTGCCGTATAACGAAGAACGCGGCATTTACACCGTTCACTCTGAAGATGGCGGGGAAAGCTGGCTGTCGCCGGTTGCGGTGATGGATGCTGTGGCGGACGGCCTGGATAGTGTGGACAAGCCGCGCCTGGCGCTGGATGCCCACGCAAATATTCTGCATGCCACCTGGCGGCGCGCGGCGCTGCCGGGCGGAACGGGCGCGCAGGCTGTTTATTATGCTCGCTCAACCGACGGCGGCTCAAGCTGGAGCGCGCCCCTCAAGGTGGCCGAAGGCGCGGTAGATTGGCCGCGGGTC
>JBGSMF010000335.1:0-16038 GCA_041740315.1 Thermoflexales bacterium | reverse complement strand
GCTGCGCCGCTGGCTGGGGCGCGCCGGGGCGCTGGTGACCTCGTTCATGCTCCTCATCTCGCCCTATATCTGGTACCATGCTCGCTACATCCGCAACGAAAGTTATGTCACCGTCTGGGCCTTGCTCACTGTGCTGGCTATCTTTGCCTATCTGCGCAAGCAAGATAGCCGCTGGCTCTATCTCTTTGCGGGCGTCTCTGTTTTACACTTTGCCACCAAAGAAGTCTCTTTTATCTACACCGCCATCTTTGGCTCGTTCCTCATTGCGCTGTTTTTGTGGCAAATAATCAGGTCGGGCAAGCTCGGCCTAGATGGCCTGGCCGGCATCGCGGCAGGCACGGGCGGGGGTATTATTATCTTGCTGGTCGGCCTGCTCATACAATGGGGGCTGCTCAAGCTCACCGGAGTAGGCGTCAGCAATGTCATCGCCCAAGATGGCATTCCCACCCCAACCGGCGGTCCGGCGTTATCTCTGCTGATGATCGTGGTCTATCTTGTCATTATAGGCGGCCTCATCGGCGCGGCGGCCGGGCTGGGCGTGTATTTTATGCTTCGCTTCTTGGCGCCAGAAGCCAAGCGCCTCACCGACGAAGCGGGCCGCCCTATTTTCGATTTGGTGATTGTTCTGGGCACGCTCTACCTGCCTACCCTCTCGCCGTTTGCAATGCGCCTGTTGCAGATTGATCCAATGGATTATCTCAACGCCGGGGTGGTGCGGGCCGGCAGCCTCTTTCTGTTATTCCTGGGTGTCTCGATCGGCATTGGCATTTGGTGGGATTGGAAACGCTGGCTCGTCTGCGCCACCTTGTGGTACGGCATCGGCCTGACCCTCTTTACCACCCTCTTTACCAATGGCGGCGGCCTCGGCACGGGCTTTGTCGGCTCGCTGGGCTATTGGCTGGCGCAACAAGGCGTAATGCGCGGCAACCAGCCGGTGTATTATTACTTTATCGTCACGCCGCTGTACGAATATTTTCCCATCCTCATCAGCCTCATCGCTGCCGTTTACTATGCCATCCGAGCCAGGGTCATGCCAGTAAGCCTGCCAGGTGACAGCGCCGACCCACAATCATCCCTCCCCGGCAACCTGGCCTCAAAAGGGATGCTTGTGGCCTTTTCCGTATATTGGATCGCCATGTCGTGGATCATTTACTCTTACGCCAGTGAAAAGATGCCCTGGCTGAGCGTACACCTGACGCTGCCGATGATTGTGCTCTCTGGCCTGTTCTTGGGCGAAGTGATTCAATCGGTAGACTGGCGCTCGCTCGGCCTGGCATGGCTAACCGTGGTGATGGCGCCACTGCTGCTCATCGGCCTGGTGGCCCTGTTCACCGCAATGTCGTCTGGCGCATTCAGGGGCAACGAGCTCAACAACATGGTCGCCACCGGCCAATGGATATCTGGCTTGCTGGCAATCGTTGGCGCAGGCGCTGGGCTGGTGCTGATTGCGCTGCGCGTCGGCGTTAAAAAATGCGCTCAGGTAGCTGGCTTGGTGCTGGTGGCAGCCTTGGCCCTGGCTACTTTCCGCACCGGCTGGCGATGGAATTTCATCAACTATGACTATCCCATCGAGCACGGCGTCTATGCGCACGGCGGCAACGGCATCAAGCTTGCCATGCGCCAAATCGAAGAAATTGCCGACCGCACCGTTGGACGGTCCGCGCTCAAAGTGGCTTACGACTCAGACTCATCTTGGCCTTATACCTGGTATCTGCGAGATTATCCCAGCCAATCCTTTTTTGGCTCATCGCCCACGCGCGAAGCGCTAGACGCGCCGGTGGTTCTGGCCGGCAGCGCCTCGTGGAACACCGTTGAGCCTATCTTGGGCAAACGCTACGACGAATTCACCTATCGGCTCATCTGGTGGCCGATGGAAGATTACAAGGTCTTTACCGACTGCCCCGCTCAAAAGAACGAGCCAGATGGCAAGCTGGCGCGGCTGGCCGCTTATGACGAAAACGCCGACGGCACTATTGACCAGGCCGAAAAACAGCGCGGCAACTCTCGTTGCAGCCAATACACATTACAAAACAGCGTCAAAATCTTGTGGGAGTGGATAAGCAGCGCCGAGCGCCGGCAGGCTATTTGGGACATCTTTTGGAATCGTGACTATAAAAAGTACGACCAGGTCACCGGCAAGACGCACACCATCGAACGCTGGCCGCTCATCCACGACTTTAAACTCTATGTGCGCAAAGACGTGGCCGCCCAGGTGTGGGACCTGGGCGTCAGCCCCACCGCCCGCGAGCCTTACCAAGACCCCTACGCCAAGGGCTGGCGCGATGTGGCAGCCACCCAGATGTTGGGGCCGCAAGGCAGTGGCCCCGGCCAATTTACGACGCCGCACGGCCTGGCGGTTGCGCCGGATGGCAGCCTGTATGTGGCCGATAGCAATAACCATCGCATTCAAAAATTCTCGCCCGATGGAAAATTAATCTTGGCCTTTGGATCATTGGGGCAATCAACGGCACTAAGTGATGCGCCGCCCGGCGCCTTTAACGAACCCTGGGGTGTGGCCGTGGGACCGGATGGCAGCGTGTACGTGGCCGACACATGGAACCATCGCATCCAAAAGTTTTCCGCCGATGGCAAGTTTATCAAGCAGTGGGGCGAGGCCGGCCAAACCAATGGCGCCCTCAGCGACGACCCGGCCCTCAACTATATCTTGTGGGGGCCGCGCGGGGTGGCGGTGGATGCCCAGGGCAACGTTTATGTCACCGACACGGGCGACAAGCGCGTGGTGGTTTTTGACAGCGAGGGCAAATACCTCAGGCAATTTGGCGGCATTGGCGCTCTGAACGGCCAGCTCGACGAGCCGGTGGGCATCGCCATCAGCCCAGAAGGCAATGTGGTGGTGGCCGACACCTGGAACCTGCGCGTCCAGGTGCTTTCGCCCCAAGGCGCGCCTATCTTTTCTTGGCCTATTGACGGCTGGATAGGCCAGGCCGTGAACAACAAGCCTTACCTGGCCATAGACAAAAATGGCTATACCTATGTCACCGATCCCACCGGCTTTCGTGTGCTGGTCTTTGCGCCAGAAGGAACTTTTGTGGCTAGCTTTGGCGATATTGGCTCAGATGACAAGGGCTTTCAATTGCCCATCGGGGTTGCTGTGGACCAGGAAGGCAATGTCTATGTGAGCGATGCAGACACCGGGCGTGTGCTCAAATTCCCGCCGCTAGATTTGGGCAGCGTGACAAGCCCAAGCCAATAACCTCTCCTACCCCCACCCATACCCTCCCCCTCCCTCTCCGAATCGGAGAAGGAGGGGGAGGGTATGGGTGGGGGTAGGAGAGGTCAAACCTTTGCTTTCTTTTCGATCCTGGCCCACTCGTCACGCAGCGCCACCGTGCGATTGAACACCAACTTGCCTGGGGCAGAATCGAGATCAACGCAAAAATACCCCTGCCGCTCAAACTGAAACTTGTCGCCCGGCTTGGCGCCGGCCAGGCTCGGCTCAACCTGGCAGCCTTGCAGCGCCACGAGCGAGTTGGGGTTGAGGCAATTTTCAAAACCTGTCTCTTCCAACACTACCGGGTCGGCTATGGTGAACAGGTGGTCGTACAAGCGCACCTCGGCCTCTAGCGCGTGGTGGGCCGAAACCCAGTGCAGCGTAGATTTGACCTTGCGCCCGTCCGGCGCGTCGCCTCCGCGTGTAGCAGGGTCGTAGGTGCAGCGCAGCTCTACGACCTCGCCATTCTTGTCTTTCACCACTTGCACGCACTTGATAAAGTACGCATAGCGCAGCCGCACCTCGCGCCCCGGCGCCAGACGATAAAACTGCTTGGGCGGGTCTTCGCGAAAGTCCTCTCGCTCAATGTACAGCTCACGCGAAAAAGGCACCTGGCGCGTTCCCATGCCGGCATCCTCCGGGTTGTTGACGGCGTCCAGTTCTTCCACCAGATTTTCGGGATAGTTTACAATCACCACCCGCAACGGATTCAACACCGCCATCACGCGCGGCGCGCGCTTGTTCAATTCTTCGCGGACGCAGTGCTCCAACAGGGCAACGTCAACCACATTGTCGGCTTTGGCAACACCGGCGCGCTCCCAAAACGCGCGAATAGCCTGGGGCGGGTAGCCGCGCCGGCGCAGCCCCGCCAGCGTGGGCATGCGCGGGTCGTCCCAGCTTTTGACAAGCCCATCCTTCACCAATCGCAGCAGCTTGCGCTTGCTCATCACCGTATAGGTCACGTTGCCGCGAGCGAACTCGATCTGCCTGGGGTGATAGATTTCCAACTCGTCGAGGAACCAGTCGTACAAGGGGCGATGATTCTCGTATTCCAGCGAGCACAGCGAGTGTGTGATTCCCTCGATTGAATCGCATTGACCGTGCGCAAAATCGTACATCGGATAAATGCACCATTGCTTGCCCGTGCGATGGTGCGGCGGCTCGTGCAAGATGCGGTACATCACCGGGTCGCGCATGTTCATATTGCCCGCCGCCATGTCAATCTTGGCCCGCAAGACGCACGCCCCATCGGGAAACTCGCCGGCCCTCATCCGCGCAAACAAGTCCAGGTTCTCTTCCACCGAGCGATTGCGATAAGGGCTAGCTTTGCCCGGCTCGGTCAGCGTGCCGCGATAGTCTCTGATTTCGTCGGCGCTCAGGTGGTCTACATAGGCCTTGCCCTTTTTGATGAGCTTGACGGCAAACTCGTACAATGGCTCGAAATAATCGGAAGCGTAAAAGAGCCGCTCTTGCCAATCATAGCCCAGCCAGCGGATATCGGCCATGATGGAATCAACATATTCCACCTCTTCCTTGGCCGGGTTGGTGTCATCAAAGCGCAGGTTATACTTGCCGCCAAATTCCTCGGCCAGCCCATAATCAATCCAGATGGCTTTGGCATGCCCGACATGCAAGTATGCATTAGGCTCTGGGGGAAAGCGCGTGAGTACGTGGTCAAAGCGGCCCGTTCTCAAATCTTCTTGAATGGCATCCCGGATAAAATTAGAGGGAGCGCCGCTTGCGTCTTGTGCTTTTTGCTCTAGCTTGTCTGATATGTCTGACATAATCTTTACCTCGCTTCAAATGCCCACTTGCGCGGGCGCATCGTTAGCCAAACATTTTAGCACATTCTGGCAGTTTTGCATCATATCACTTTGTGATATAATTCGCTTGATGAACACCGACTCGATCATTATCAAGGGAACTCGAGAAGGATTGGTGGTCACGCTGCAAGGCGCGCCTTGGCCGGATCAGGTTGCCCAGCTCGAAGAAAAAGTGGGCGCTATGGCGGCCTTTTTCAAAGGCGCGCGGGTGGCGCTGGTCGTCGGCGCGCATCACCTATCGGAAGATGACATTCGCGCCGTGCGCGACCTGTTGCTCAAGCACGATGTGACTCTGCGGGCGCTGGTGAGCGACGATGCCCCCACCCGTCAGGCCGCTGCCCACCTCGGGCTAGATACCGCGATCCCTCCACGCGAAGCCCATCCGCGTCAAGCGGCGCAGCCCGCAGAAACGCCAGCCGGCGCAAGCGACGCCGCTGTGAGCGATATCGCTACGAGCGACGCCGCTACGAGCGGTGACGCCGCCGAGGCCACGCCCGAGGCCGGCCTCATCATCCGGCGCACGGTGCGCTCTGGCCAAAGTATACGGCACATTGGCGCTATCATCATCATCGGCGACGTTCACTCTGGGGCAGAATTGATTGCCGGCGGCGACATTGTTGTGTGGGGCAAACTGCACGGCACCGTTCACGCGGGCGCTTTTGGCGACGAAAGCGCCGTGGTGTGCGCGCTCGACCTGACGCCCATGCAACTGCGCATCGGGCGGCAAATCAGCCGCAGCCCAGACGAGCGGCGGAAAAAGGTTATGCCAGAGATGGCGCGCGTGACCAATGGGCGCATCGAGGCAGTCGCCTGGAACCCAAAGGGACGAACCATTTGGTAACACAGGCGTTATGTTGGAGGAGGGAAAGTTAATGGCTGCACGAGTCATCACTATTACATCTGGCAAAGGCGGGGTGGGCAAAACCACCGTCACGGCCAACCTGGGAGTGGCCCTGGCATTGATGGGGCAGCGGGTGGTATGCCTGGATGCCGATATTGGCCTGCGCAACCTGGACATGATCCTGGGGCTGGAAAACCGCATTGTTTACGACGTGGTGGACGTGGTGGAAGGCCGCTGCAAATTGCGCCAGGCGCTTATCAAAGACAAGCGCCTGCCAGAGCTGCACCTGCTGCCGGCCGCGCAAACGCGCGATAAATCCGCCGTCAAACCTGAAGACCTGGTGCGCGTGTGCGAAGACATGAAGCCCGATCTGGATTTTATCCTGGTTGATTCAGCCGCCGGCATCGAAGAGGGCTTTCGCACCGCGATGGCCCCAGCCGACGAAGTCCTCATCGTCACCAATCCAGAAATCAGCGCCGTGCGCGATGCCGACCGAGTGGTGGGCCTGGTTGAGGCATCAGAAAAAGGCCCGGCCCGGCTGGTCGTCAATCGCCTCAAACCCGAAATGGTCAGCCGAGGCGATATGCTAGACACCGCCGATGTGCTAGATATTTTGGCAATCGAGCTAGTTGGCATTGTGCCAGAAGATGAGACAGTGCTGGTCTCTACCAACCGCGGCAACCCGGTGGTCTTGAACGACCACTCGATGGCCGGGCTGGCATTTCGGAACATTGCGCGGCGGCTGATGGGCGAAGATGTGCCCTTCCTGACCTTCCGCGAGTCTAGCAACATCTTTGAGCGCCTTTTCCGCATAATACGCCCTAGCAGCGATGGGAGGCAGGCATGATAAACAATTTACTAGATTTAATCCGGGGGCGCGGCCAAAATTCCAGCCGCAATGTGGCCAAGCAACGCTTGCAATTTGTCCTGGTGCACGACCGGGCCAACATTTCGCCGGGCCTGCTCGAAACGCTCAAAGACGAAATCATTGCCGTCATCTCTCGCCACATTGAAATTGACAGCACCGGCGTGCAAATCACCTTTACACAGGGCAAGCGCGAAAGCCGCCTGGTGGCCGATATACCTTTGCAAGACGGGCGCAAGAAACGGCGAACGACAAACGGCGAGTGAGGCTGCGAGTGAGGCTCTGCGAGTGAGGCTAAAGTAAATGTTTGACGCGCGCCTTTGGCGTCATTTTGATTGGTGGCTGTTAATTGCCATCATTTTGTTGAGCGTCTGGGGCATTGCCATGATTTACAGCGCCACGCTGGGCACGCCCGACCTGGCCGACCTGCCCATCAAACAAGCCAGATACGCGGCAGTGGGGCTGGTGGTGTTTTTTGTCATGGCCGCGTTCAATTACCGCGATTTGGGCGGCGCCAGCCGCTTCTTGTACGCTGCCATCATCATCTTGCTGCTGATCGCCCTCGTCATGGGCGGCAGCGAGGTGGGCGATGTGCAGCGCTGGGTCAGCCTGCCGCTATTCGATGTCCAGCCAGCCGAGCCGGTCAAGGTGCTGCTGATCCTTGTTTTGGCCCGCTACCTGGCTAATTACGAAGAAGACATGGGAGGCTGGCGGGTAGTGCTGGGCGCGTTAGGCCTGATGGCGATCCCCATTGCCCTGGTGTTTGCCCAACCCAACCTGAGCACCGCCATCGTCCTGGTGGTGATTGGCGGCACAATGATCTTTGCCGCCGGGCTGCGCTGGTACCACGCCGCCGCTTTTGGGGGCGCTACCCTGGTGGCCACCCCCATCGTGTGGCTGCTGCTGCGCGATTACATGCGCAAGCGGGTGCTGGTCTTTTTGGGCGTCATTAGCGAGCCTGGCGCTCGCTTTAACATCGAGCAGGCCCTCATCAGCATCGGCAACGGCGGCATCTGGGGCATGGGCTACACCAGCGGCCTCCAGAGCCGGTTGCACTTTTTGCGCGTGCGCCACACCGATTTCATTTTCTCAGTAATTGCCGAAGAGTTTGGGCTGGTCGGCGCAGTGTGCCTGTTTATGTTATTCATGTTGCTGTTGTTCCGCCTGCTCCGCATCGCTTACATGGCGAGGGATTCCCTGGGCCGCTATTACGTCATTGGCGCCATTGCCATGGTCTTTTTCACCGCTGTGGTCAACATTGCCATGAACCTGAATCTGATGCCGGTGGCCGGCCTGCCGCTGCCCTTTATCAGTTATGGCGGCAGCTCGCTGCTCACGTTAATGTTTGCGCTGGGCATTGCCGAAAGTGTGGCCATGCGGCACAAAAAGTTGGAATTCTAGAAAAGATCAAGGTTAAGGGTTGAGGTTAAGATGACCGTTCGCGTTCGTTTCGCTCCCAGCCCCACCGGCGAGCCGCACATTGGCAATATTCGCACGGTGGTGTTTGATTATCTGTTTGCCCGTCATTTTGGCGGCAAGCTCGTCTTGCGCATCGAAGACACCGATCAAAAGCGCTATGTGCCCGGCTCGGTGCGCGCCATGCTCGAAAGCCTGAAATGGCTAGGGATTGAATTTGATGAAGGCCCCAGCCGGCAAGAACTGGCCCAAATTGGGCAAGATTGGGATGGCGCGCCTGAAATCGGCGGGCCGTATGGGCCCTACATTCAATCATTGCGCCGAGATAACTACAAGCAAGCCGCCAAAGAATTGATTGCCCAGGGCTGGGCCTATCGCTGCGATTGTTCGCCCGAACGCCTGGCGGCCGTGCGTGAAGAGCGCCAAAAAGCCAATCTCCAGCCGCCGGGCTATGATCGCCACTGCCGCAATAAAAAAACGGGCGAGGTAGACCCCACCAGACCCCACGTCATTCGCCTGGCCGTCCCTACCGAGGGCGCCACGTCATTCCACGATCTCATCAAAGGCGATGTCAGCGTAGAAAACCGCATGATAGATGACCAGGTGCTGCTTAAAAGCGATGGCCTGCCCACCTATCACCTGGCGGTGGTGGTAGATGATCACGCTATGCAAATCAGCCACATCATTCGCGCCGACGAATGGCTGCCCAGCACGCCCAAGCACATTTTGCTGTACCAGGCCTTTGGCTGGCCTGTGCCGCCCATTGCGCACGTGCCCATGGTTTTGGGCGCCGATGGGCGCAAGCTCTCCAAGCGGCACGGCGCAACCTCGGTCACTGAGTTCCGCAAGATGGGCTTTTTGCCCGAAGCGCTGCTCAACTTTCTAACTTTTTTGGGCTGGGCTCCAGGCGAAGGCGAGGAGCAAGAAATTTTCTCGCCGGCAGAACTGGCCCAGCGATTTAGCATGGAGCACGTCAACAAAGCCGGGGCCGTATTTTCTTACGACAAGCTAGATTGGATGAACGGCGAATACATCCGCGCCATGCCGCACCAAGAATTGGCCCGGCGATTGCTGCCCTACCTGGCTAAGGGGCTGGGCAAAACCGAGGCGGAACTGGGCGGGGCAGACGGCAAGCTGCTCCAGCTCGTTCCGCACATCCGCGAACGGCTCAAGCGCCTGACCGACGTGACCGACTGGTGCGACATTTTCTTTGTGGATTTCCCGCCGCCGCCCGCCGAGCGACTGGTAGGCAAGAAAATGGACGCGGCAGCCAGCCTGGCGGCGCTGCGGCGCGTGATTGCAGTGCTAGAAGGTCTGCCCGAATGGAGCGAGCAAGCCATGGAAGAGCCGCTGCGCGGCCTGACAGAAGAATTAGGGCTAAAAACCGGCCAACTCTTTGGCATTGTGCGTGTGGCGGTTAGCGGCAAAGAGGTTGCGCCGCCGCTGTTTGGCACGCTGGCCGTGCTGGGCAAGGAAAAATCGCTGGCGCGGCTGCGCGCCGCCGAAAAGCAACTGGAGAAATGAAAGACACCAGGTTTTTTAGAAAAACCTGGTGTCTGGCTCATTTCAGAGCGTCATTTCAATTCGACAAAATGGCGTTCATCGTGTATCATTAGGAACTCGCACCAACTCTAACACAAAGGGGGCATCTCATGGATTCAACCGAGCAATTTTTGCAAGCACTCACCGACGCGCACGGTGTATCGGGCTATGAAGCAGAGATACGCCAGATGATTCGCGGCTATCTCGAACCACTGGGCCAAGTGACCCAAGACAAGATTGGCAGCGTCATTTGCAAGGTGGGCGATGGCGACCCACGCGTGATGCTGGCCGGGCACATGGACGAAGTGGGATTTATGGTGCGCCACATCACCAAGGAAGGCTATCTCAAGTTTGTGCCCCTGGGCGGCTGGTGGGATCATGTGCTACTAGGCCAGCGCGTCATTGTCAAAACCTCTGCCGGCGATCTTGTCGGCGTGCTGGGAGCCAAACCGCCCCACCTTTTGCCGGCCGACGAGCGCAAAAAGATGGTGGAAAAGAAAGACATGTACATTGACATTGGGGCTACCTCGCAAGAAGAGGTTGAAAAAGCCGGTGTGCGCATTGGCGACCCGGTGGTGCCAGATAGCCACTTTACGCTGCTGGCCGGCGGCCAGACCTACCTGGCCAAGGCTTTTGATGATCGCGTTGGCTGCGCGCTGATGATCGAGGCAGCGCGGCATTTTGCCAAGCAAGCGCATCCCAATACCCTCTACGGGGTAGCCACAGTCATGGAAGAAGTAGGGGTGCGCGGCGCCACCACCAGCGTAGATGCCATTGATCCAGATGTAGCCATTGTTCTAGAATCGGAAATTTCCGGCGACGTGCCCGGCATCAAGCCAGAAGAATGCGCCGTCAAGCTGGGCGGCGGGCCCGGCATATCGTTCTACGATGTCCGCATGATTCCAAACCTGAAACTGCGCGACCTGGTCATCGAAACTGCCCGCCAGTTGAATATTCCGGTGCAATTTTCTGCAATGGAAGGCGGCGCCACCGACGGCGCGGCCATCCACCTGCACAAGACCGGCGTGCCCACGGTGGTGATCGGCGTGCCCACCCGCCACATCCACAGCCACAACTCTATCATCCGCCGCGACGATTACGATTGGGCCATTCAACTGCTGATTGGTGTCATTGGCAAGCTAGACGCGGCCACGGTGGCCGAATTGACCAAGTAGGTTTGGATTCAAAATTGCAAATTCCAGATTACAGATTGCAGATTTCAAATTTCAGATTCCAAATTCAAGATTCGCAAACTGCTATGGAGGAATGATGGTAACTGGGACGCCAGACTTGCTCAAGGAAATGACGGCATCGCTCCAACAGCAGATTGATGCCTTTGCGCCCAGCATGGCCATAGCCGATGTGGGGCGCGTGCTCGAGGTGGGCGACGGCATTGCTCGCGTGTCGGGCCTGTCGGCAGTGCGCGCCAACGAGATGGTGATGTTTGAAAACGGTGTGTTAGGCATTGCCTTTAACCTGGAAAAAGAGCAGGTGGGCGTGATTATCATGGGCGAATACACCGAAATCGAAGAGGGACAATTGGTGCGGGCCACGGGGCGCATTGTATCGGTGCCGGTGGGCGATGCGCTGGTGGGACGCGTGGTGAATGTGCTGGGCCAGCCCATTGACGGCAAAGGCCCCATTCTGACCGATCGCTACCGCAACCTGGAGCGGATTGCGCCGGGCGTGGTTGAGCGCCAGAACGTAGACACCGCCGTGCAGACCGGCATCAAGGCCATAGACGCGATGACGGCCATCGGGCGCGGCCAACGCGAGCTGATCATCGGCGATCGGCAGACGGGCAAAACGGCCATTGCCATTGACACCATCATCAACCAAAAAGCTAAAGGGTTGTACTGCATCTATGTGGCGATTGGGCAAAAGAAGGCCCAGGTGGCGCGCGTGGTGGCAACCCTGCAGCAATTTGGCGCGATGGAACACACTACTGTGGTGATGGCCTCGGCTTCCGACCCGGCCACGCTGCAATACCTGGCGCCTTACGCCGGCTGCGCCATTGGCGAAGAGGCGATGGAAAACGGGGTGACAGTGGGCGGCCAGCGAATCAACGATGCGCTGGTGATTTACGACGATCTCTCCAAGCACGCCTGGGCTTACCGGCAGGTATCGCTTTTGCTGCGCCGGCCGCCTGGACGCGAAGCCTACCCCGGCGATGTCTTTTACCTGCACAGCCGCTTGCTAGAGCGCGCCGCGCGCCTGGCCCCCATCTATATCATCGTCCCTAAAGAGGCCAAGGCCGATGTGAACCAGGGCGTGGATGGTCAAGTCTATGCCGGCGTCTTGGGGCATCACAACGCTGAGCAGGCCCTCATGGGCATGCCAAACGCTGGCGATCTAAAACTGGCCCAACTGTCCGGCTCTGGAGGCTCGCTGACAGCGTTGCCCATCATCGAGACCCTGCTAGGCGATGTATCGGCCTATATTCCCACCAATGTCATCTCGATCACCGACGGGCAGATTTATTTGGAAAGCGATCTGTTCAATGCTGGCATCCGCCCGGCCATCAACGTGGGCATCAGCGTGTCGCGCGTGGGCGGCGCAGCGCAAACCAAGGCCATGCGCCAGGTGGCCGGCCGGCTCAGGCTAGATATGTCACAGTTCCGCGAGTTGGCCGCGTTTGCGCAGTTTGGCGCTTCTGACCTGGATAAAACCACCCAGGCCCAACTGGAACGAGGCCGCCGCTTGCAAGAGATTCTCAAGCAGCCGCAATACGAGCCAATGTCGCTAGCACACCAGGTAATAGTCATCTTTGCCGGCACGCAAGGTTATGCCGATGCCATCCCCGTCAACCAGATGCGCGATTGGGAAACCAAGCTGCTCCGCTTTATGGACACCGGCCACCCGCACATTGGCGAATCCATTGCCCGTGAAAAGCGGCTGACCGAAGACAATGAAAAGGCCCTGCGCGCGGCGATTGAGGAATTCAACAAGACATTTGGTTAGTCAGATAGTCTACTAGTCGGATAGTCAGGTAGCCAACTAGGGCCGCAAGACAATCCGACTACAAGACTATATGACTAACAGACTATGTGACTAGACTATGGCAACAGCCCGCGAAATCAGACGACGGATCAAGAGTATCAGGAACATTGCGCAAATCACTCGCGCGCTAGAGGCAGTCTCGGCTTCCAAAGTGCGCCGGGCGCAAGACCAAGCATTGGCCACGCGCGCCTATGCCCGCCTGGCGTGGGAAGTGCTGGCGCACCTGGCCAGCCAGCCGGCCGCTGATGGCAAGCTGCATCCCTTGTTGGAGGTGCGGCCCCAGGTCAAGACGGTGGGCATTGTGCTGCTCACCAGCGACCGTGGCTTGTGCGGCGCGTTCAACTATAACATCGTGCGCGCCACAATGTTCTTTGCCAATCAACTCTACAAGCCGGTCAAGCTGATCACGGTTGGGCGCAAAGGGCGCGAGCTGATGTGGCGGCGGCATTATGACATTGTGGCCGAGTTTTCCAACTTGCCGGCCTCGCCCGGCATCTTGGATATTGCGCCCATCGCTCGCACGGCCATTGAGCGCTATCGCAGCGGCGAGTTTGACGAGGTCTATCTGGCCTATACCAATTTTGTCAACATGCTACAGCAAACCCCTTTTCTCCAACGGCTGCTGCCCCTCCGCCCGGCGGAATTAAAAGATCAGGCTGCGAGCAAATACATAACAGGAGCGCAGCCGGAACGCTTAAAAGTGACCGAGTATATTTACGAACCATCGCCGCAAGTGATTTTGGATAAAATCTTGCCGCGCTTTACAGAGCTGCAGATTTACCAGGCGGTGCTGGAATCTTTTGCCAGTGAACATTCGGCTCGCATGGCAGCCATGCGCAACGCGACCGAAAACGCATCAACGCTGATAGACGATTTGACCATCACCTATAACAAAGCTCGCCAACAAGGCATTACGAGCGAGTTACTAGATATTGCCGGCGGAGCAGAAGCGTTGCAGGCAAGCATGAGGCAAGAAGCAAGATAACAAGAGGCAAGAGGTGCGTCTTGGCGTCTTGCATCTTTACAGGGGGAATTTATGGCACGAGTATCTGAAGGCAAAGTTGTACAAGTAAAAGGCGCGGTGGTAGACCTGGAATTCCCAGCCGAAGCCTTGCCCGAGATTTACGATGCAGTGGAAATTCAGCGCGAGGACCGCAAGCTGGTCTTGGAAGTGCAGCAACACCTGGGCCATAACTGGGTACGCTGTGTAGCTATGGATGCCACCGACGGATTGGCGCGCGGCGCCAAAGCTACCGCCACTGGCGCGCCCATCATGGTGCCGGTTGGCCCGGCTACCTTGGGACGGCTCTTTAACGTGCTGGGCGAGGCCACAGATAACAAGGGCAAAGTAGAGGCCAAGACCTATTACCCCATTCACCGCCCATCCCCGCTGTTTGAAGAGCAATCTACCCGCACCGAAATCCTGGAAACCGGCATCAAGGTGATTGACCTGATTGCCCCCTTTACCAAGGGCGGCAAAACCGGCATTTTTGGCGGCGCCGGTGTGGGCAAAACCATCATCATCGCTGAGCTGATGCGTTCCATCGCCATCGAGCACCAAGGCTATAGCGTTTTTGCAGGTGTAGGCGAGCGAACGCGCGAAGGCACCCAGTTTTATCAGGAAATGCTCGAAGCCGGCGTCCTCAACAACACCGTGATGGTCTTTGGCCAGATGAACGAGCCGCCGGGCGTGCGCTTGCGGGTGGGCCTGACCGGCCTGACGATGGCCGAGTATTTCCGCGATGAGGGCCGCGACGTGTTGTTGTTCATTGACAACATTTTCCGCTTTGTCATGTCTGGCTCGGAAGTATCGGCGCTGCTGGGCCGCATGCCCTCGGCGGTGGGCTACCAACCCACCCTGAGCACTGAGATGGGCGAGCTGCAAGAGCGCATCACCTCCACCAAGCGCGGCAGCATCACTTCGATGCAGGCCGTGTACGTGCCAGCCGATGACTATTCGGACCCGGCCCCAGTGGCCACCTTTACTCACCTCGATGCCACCATCGCGCTGGAACGCTCGATTGTAGAAAAGGGCATCTACCCGGCAGTGGACCCGCTGGCCTCCACCAGCCGCATCTTGGATCCCAATGTGGTGGGAGCAGATCATTACGACACGGCCCGCGAGGCGCAGCGCGTGCTCCAGCGCTACAAAGACCTGCAAGACATCATTGCCATCTTGGGTATTGAAGAGCTTTCAGAAGACGACAAGCTGTTGGTGGGACGCGCGCGCAAGATCGAGCGATTTTTCTCGCAGCCAATGTTTGTGGCCGAAGTGTTCACCGGGCGAGCGGGGCGCTATGTGCCGATTGGTGAAACCATCCGGGGGTTCAAGATGATCCTGGGCGGTGAACTGGATCACATCCCAGAGCAATATTTCTACATGTGCGGTCCGATTGAAGATGCCATAGAGGCCGCGCGCCAGGCCGGCATCTAGTTCGTCAGGAGTATGCCGTGAGCACCCTGCGCTGCGCAATTGTTACACAAGAAAAACAAATTTATTCGGCCGACAATGTGCAGATGGTCTTGGCCCCTGGCATCGAGGGGCAACTGGGCATCTTGCCGCACCACGCGCCTCTGATTACGGCCCTGGACGAGGGAGTGATGCAGGTGAGGCATGCAGATGGCCGAGAAGAGGTCTTTGCCATTCACGGCGGCTTTATGGAAGTGCTGCCCGACCGGGTAACCGTGCTGGCCGATGTGGCCGAGCGCGCCGACGAAATTGACCTGGCGCGCGCCGAAGAGGCCCACCAGCGCGCCGAAAAACTGATGGAGAAAACCTACGAAGGTCAGCCTGACCACGAGCTGGCCGAAGCGGCTATGCGCCGTTCGCTCACCCGCCTCAAGGTAGCCAGGCGCAAACGCGAGGGGCGGCGGGGCATGTCGCAAACGTGACCACCGACCAACGGCGAACGACCGCCACGATTTACTATTCGGCGTTGGTCGTTTCAGGGAGAATACCTTGTTCGAAAAACTGCTTGGAATTGACCTGGGAACTGTAAATATTTTGGTCTATGTCAATGGCCGGGGCATTGTGCTGCAAGAGCCTTCGGTCGTAGCTATTTCTACCGCCGAAAACAAAATCGTTGCTGTGGGGGAAGAGGCCAAAGGCATGTATGGCCGAACGCCAGACGTGATCGAAGTGCTGCGCCCGCTGCGCGGCGGGGTGATCGCCGATTACGTGGTGACCGAGGCCATGCTGCGTTATTTTATTGACAAGGCCAGCGGCAGCTTTAGAATCTTTAGGCCGCGCGTGATGATCAGCGTGCCCTACGGGGTGACGGGCGTCGAGCGGCGCGCCGTGCACGAGGCCGCCATTGCG
>JBGSMF010000334.1:0-49566 GCA_041740315.1 Thermoflexales bacterium | reverse complement strand
CTTTGAGTATATTTGCGACCGCGTGTCCGGCGCTAGCAAGGTGCCCCCGCTGGCCGACTTGATTGCACAGCAAGCCGAACAACGTCGGTTAGACGCGTCGTGGAATGCCTCGTAGTCTTCCCCGATTTATTGGGAAGATACCATCGAAGGAACAAGGCAAATGATGAGCAAAGCAGACGATTATCGCCAAACACTCAAAACACTCAAGGACTGGGACACGTTTCTTCTACAAGAGTCTGGCTTACCAGGGCCAAGAGGCAACCTGGAACTGGCGCAAGCGGTGGCTGAAGAAGGCGATGAGGCGCTCTTTAAACGCTATCTCTTGTTCGACGCAGAGCAGGCCCCCACCAACTCACCCCAAGAGTTCCTGGCTTTCTGTGGAGTCGTTGGGCTGGGCAAACTGCTGGCCCAGGGCAAAAAAAGCACCTTGAAGACACTGTGGCGCTGCGCCTCCGATCCACGCTGGCGCACCCGTGAAGCCGTGGCGATGGCGTTGCAGCGATGGGGCCAGGTGGATATGGCCGCTTTGCTGCAAGAAATGGCGCGCTGGAGCCAGGGCAGCCGATTGGAGCAGCGCGCAGCGGCAGCGGCTTTGTGCGAGCCTAAACTGCTCCACGAAAAAGCGCACACCAAACGAGTGCTTTACATTCTTGACGCCATCACAGGCTCGCTCCAACATGCCGACGATCAGCGCAGCGATGATTTCAAGACGCTGCGGCAAGCCTTGGGCTACTGCTGGAGCGTTGCGGTTGCTGCACTTCCAAAAGTGGGCAAGCCGATGATGGAGCAATGGTTCGGCAGCGATGATCGAGACGTGCAGTGGGTGATGAAAGAAAACCTGAAAAAGAATCGGCTGATTCGCCTGGATGCTCAATGGATAGCCGCCTCTCAACAACGCCTGGAACGTAAACAGGCCAGAAAAAGCGCGTGAACGATAAACCTGCTCTATTCCATTTTTGCAACAACATTAAAAGGACACGGAAAAAACATGAAAACTATTATCTTGCGCCCAGCCGAGCCGGAACGTGATTTTGGGCAACTGGCGGCTTGGTTCTCGATCCTGGAAGGCGAGCCAAATTCAGAATCTGGCCTCATAGAGTTTTACGAAAAGGAGCAAGAGTGGACCATCCAGAGGGTGGCCGAGGATGAGCAAGGGGCGCTGCTGGGGTTTTATTGGATCCTTCGCCACAGATTGGAGGCCGGCCGGATATATTTCTACCTGTTCGTAAGACCGGAGCAGCGCAGACAGGGAGTGGGCCGCCAGTTGTACGAGGATTTGGCGCGAGTCGCCGAAGAAGCACAAACGAAAAGACTGCGGGTCAGCGTTTGGGATAATTGCCCGGAATGTCGGGGCTTCGCCGAACGGCGCGGTTTCATCGAACGATTGCAACGGATTGCGCTGGAGCTGAACCTGGACACTTTTGATGACCGGCCCTATGAGGCGATCATTACCAGGCTAAAAGGCGAGGGCTTTCAGTTTACTTCGATGGAGGAATTGGGCAACACGGAAAAAGCGCAGCGCAAGCTGTATAGCCTGAACAACACGACGGCTATGGATGTGCCCGGCTCGGGTGGCGAACCTTGCTGGGATTCGTTTGAGGATTTCCAGCAAAGCGTGTGCCAGTCGGATTGGTACAAGCCGGATGGGCAGTTTGTGGCCATAGACACCGCCAACGGGGCCTGGGCGGCGATGTGCGCCATCACCCGCTTTGAGGGGAATGAATACGCCAACACCTTGCACATCGGAGTGGATATGCCCTACCGCGGGCGCAAGCTGGGGCAGGCGGTGCGGGTGCTGGCGCTGCGCTATGCGCGAGATGTGCTCAAGGCGCACTCGGTGCGCACCACTCACAATGGCGAAAATCTTCCGGCGCTCGCCATTGACCGCAAGTTGGGTTATGTCCAGATCCCGGGAACCCTTTTGATGGAAAAGACACTCGTATAAACGAGAGACAGCTTATGAGTTGCACAAGCCGACCTTGCGTTTATCAGAGCGACTTGAATGGAATTGTCCAGATGTTACTCGCCTATCGAGCAGCAACTGACGTTCGCGCCTACCCAACCGTCTGGCGAGTGCGACTACTATTAACCTCCAGGGCGTGGGACCCATTACGCGACGCTCGTGTGTGGGAAGATGCCTCGGGCCAAATCGTCGGTCTCGCCATGGTGTGGCGACGACAACCAGCAGCTTCCTATTTGGTGCTTGAGCGGTTTGTGCACCCGCATTATGCGACCCACGATCTTGTCACGGATATGGTGGAGTGGGGAGGTCAACGCGCGATGGCTATTGTAGCGGAACAGAAAATCCCGCTAACACTCTATGCCAGTGCGCTGACCTCTAGCGATTACCCTGACGACCCGCTAGAACATTATGGTTTTACGGCCGTTGCGCCTAATCCCAATGAATACAATGTGTACTTGGCGCGTTCTTTGCAAGTTGACTCTCCAACGCCGGCGCTCCCGCCAGGGTATACAATTCGTCCTGTGCGAGGCGTAGAGGAATTGGAAGCATACCAAAACTTGTATAGCTTTGCAGCCGTCAACCCGCAACATCGGCAGGAACTAGCCGCAAGCGATGAGTATAGCCACCTGGTTGTGGCAGATTCACAGGATAGTTTGGCCGCTTATTGCGAGTGTTCGATTTGTCGCGCCGAGTGGCAAGTCAGCCATGAGCGAATTGGCTGGATTGATTACATTGAAACCAGGGCAGAGCTGCAACGACGAGGGTTAGGACAAGCCATCCTCCTGGCCGGGCTAGCTTGCCTGCGTGAATGGGGCGCAGACACCGCAATGCTCGTCACCATCAATACAAACACCTCTGCAATCCATCTGTATACCAAGACAGGGTTTGAACGCATTGATGTTTCTGAACCGCCGAGCTACAACAAATACATCTCTGGCGCTTGATGCGTGGCAAAAAAGCTACCCACCGGGTCCGTGCAAGCCATCCAGGAAATCGGAATGAATAGACATTCCAGAAAGGCTTTCGGCTACTTTTTGAGGCATACGTTAGGCGGGACGCCGCAACTGCTCGCCTTGTCATTTGCATTTGATCCTGGTCTACCGCTGCGATTGCCAGGCGGCACACTGCACGATAACGAGGACCCTCTCGACGGCCTGTTCCGTGAGCTGCGCGAAGAGACCGGGCTGTGCAATTTCACGGTGATTCGTAAACTGGGCATCCAGCATTACTACAAAGACTATATTCAGGCAGATGTGGAGCGTCACGACTATCTACTCCAAGCGCCAGAGGACCTGCCAGATTCGTTTTCACATACCGTTCAGGGAGACGGCGGGGATTCGGGAGAGGTATTCAACTATCGCTGGATCAGTACAGAAGAGATAGCCCAAGTAGATTGGGAATTCCGCAAGGACATTAGGCGAGAATACATCCCCGAGTTTTTCGCTCAACGCAATCGCGCGGCCTAGGTTTTTATACGCCTTTTAGTTTCTTTCCAACATTACGCAAAAAAGGCAATCGCTAACACACATCCCACCAGCAAGCAAGATTGATTCATACGCAACTCCGTCAACCAGGGCAGAAACGACGCCCGGTTTTATACTTTCCTATATCACGAGAAACGTGGCGCTGCGAAAAATGTTTTTCATTGCAAGACTTCTCCTTGAAAACGTAACTACTCAGCATCCTGAGCGTCCTTCGACCTTGCTCAGGATGAGCGCCGCGCTCCTTCGACTGCGTTTCACTTCGCTCAGGATGCGCGGCGCGTAGCCTGCTCTGTCGGCAGACAGGTCGAAGGGTGCCGGCCGAGTAGTTACTTGAAAACTATCTGGACTTGAGAGCTTTATCCAGCGTGTCTAGCCAGTGTTGAAGATATTCAGAAATTGCCAGGACGGCCTCGCGTTGGTTTTCGGTCAGGTCAATCACCGGCGACTGCCCATCGCCGCTGGTCAGAGTATCCAGGCCAGCTTCGATCGAGCCAAGCGCCCAGCCCACTTTTGTCCCGCGCAGGCTCCTGGCCATGCCGACGGCGGCCGGGGCGGGAATGGTCAGGTTGCGCCGCATCAATAGCGCCGCGTGGCGCGTGTCCACCACGTCGAGCTTGTAGCCGCTCATCCTGTCTGCCGCCAGCTATCCATTACCCACATCTTTGAACCGATTTGCGCCGCAAAGCGACAGGAGTATCATGAGATCCACCTTTGCGTGTGAGGTGGACATGAAACAGGCTAGCAGGTTTTATCGAAAAATCCTCGTTGTTGGGATAGGTGTAGTCAGCTTTATGTTGCTGTGGAGCATGTTCACCCCAGTGACAGAAGCGAGTCCACCGCTGTGGCTGCGGCGTGGGCTTGCTCCAGGGTCTGCTGTGCCAATGAGTCAGGTTCCGCCAAGTGCCAGCCCAGCGGAAGCCACAGCCTGGGCTGGCTGGGTGAAGACGCCGACCGCGCTGCCCTGGCCGTATGACGTTGAATATCCATTGCGTCATAGTCGTCGAACAGGAACGAAACGACGTAAGCATGGGCGTCCAAGTCGGCAGGTAAATAGAGGGCATCAGCCTGAGCGGAGCAGCGACCCTCACAGCGTAGAGGCTGACAAAGCAATAATGCTCCAGTCCAGCATACAGCGCATGGAACCGAGTTTGAGTGAAGACGTTGTAGTGAGTACGATTACCATAGGCGTATCGGTGTTGCCTTTGAATATGTGTCTGTCCAAGCCAACGGTGACCAGTGTCACGGCCTCGACGTGGTTGACCACTGGGTCTGAATCGTTGGTCGTGCCAGCGAGTGTGAGTGTAAGAACTGTGACGGGCGGAGTGAATTGGGACAATACGAGCACAGCGCCTTTTGCTGCTACAGGTCTCATCCCTCAGGGGGCGACTGCCCAGACCTGGGTGATGCACGAGATGGCGGCATTGGATTTGAGAGACCAACGGCTGAATCGGCGGGCGTGTCGCTTGGTAGAGCAATTCGCAGCGCGCTCCACGGCGTCCATTCCAGGTGCGTGTGGGAATTGGGCCAATAGCAAAGCAGCCTATCGGTTCTTCGACAATGCCAAAGTGACGCATGCGGCGATCGTGGCTGGTCACCGTCCGGCGTGCCTTGAGCGCATTCGCCACGAAGATCTGGTGCTGGTTGTGCAAGATACTACTTCGCTGGATTACACCCATCATCCCAATACGCAAGGTCTGGGTGTGATTGACAGCACCTTTGCACAAGGGGTGATGGTTCACACCAGCTTGGCGGTGAGTGATGCTGGAGTGCCCTTGGGTTTGCTGGCCCAGCAGGTTTGGGCACGTGATCCGGAGGAGAAAGGCCAATGGAAAAAGCGTAAACAACGTCCGATTGAGGACAAAGAGAGCTTCAAGTGGGTTGCTGCTCAACGCGCCAGCTTGAAGGACTTGCCAGCCCAGGTGTGCGTGATTACCGTCGCCGATCGCGAGGCCGACGTATACGAACTGTTCCAAGAGGCACAAGAGACCCCAACCCAATTCGTGATACGAGCTAGTTGGAATCGGCGTCTCAAGCAGCCAGCGGGTGATCTGTGGGGGACAGTGGCTGGTACACCTGTGCGAGGTGAGTTCATCGTTGAAGTGGGACGCGCCCCAGACCGCTTGCCGCGCCAGGCCAAAGTGCAAGTGCGTTTTTTGCCGGTCACCCTGAAACCACCCAGTCGCCCCGCATGCCAGAAGATCAAGTTGAAACCCGTGCACTTGTATGCCATCGAGGTGCGTGAACTCAACCCACCGGCAGAGGCCGAGCCATTGCATTGGCTGCTGTTGACCAATCGTTTGATAGAGACTTTTGAACAAGCCCGACAATGTGTGCGCTGGTATTGCTTGCGTTGGTTGGTTGAACGCTATCATTTCGTCCTCAAAAGTGGCTGTCAGATCGAAGCACGACAACTCGAAACCGCTAAACGACTGGAACGTTGCTTGGGTATCTATGCTATTGTCGCCTGGCGTTTGCTTTGGCTGACCTACCAATCTCGGCGTGCCCCCCACTTGCCTTGCACGGTAGCCCTGCAAACTCACGAATGGCAAGCCCTGTACTGCTATATCCACAAAACACCGATGCCGCCAGATGCACCACCCTCACTCTACCAAGCCACGCGTTGGATCGCTCAACTGGGTGGCTTCTTGGGCCGCAAGCACGACGGCGAACCCGGCGCCAAAGTCCTGTGGCGCGGCTGGCAGCGTTTGAATGATATGGCCGAAACTTGGCAACTTGCGCATCCCACAACGGAAAAAGATGTGGGTAATGGATAGCTGGCGGCAGACAGGGTGCAAGCCTGCCCTGCCTGCACCTGTGGCGCAGGCACAGGTGGACGGGCAGTCCAGGGTGTACGTTGGCGGATTGGCATAGAGATGCCAGTCCTTTGTAGTAGCACAATAAGGAAAAAGCCATGAACCAGAGTAAACTGTATATCTCGCTTATTACGGTGGTCCTCACCCTGGCAGCGTGCGCGCCGATGGGGGTACAGGCCCCCATATCGCCCCTGCAAGGACAAGTCCCTATTTCACCGCTGCCGGCGCCATCGGGCAACGAGCCGATGATCGTCTACACACGCAACGGCGGCATTGGCGGCATCCAAGAAACGTGGCGCATCTATGCCGATGGGCAGGTTGAGCTTGCGGCCAGGGACAAAATTACCCCCTATGGGCAACTGGCGGCCGATTCTGTGAATAAGGCCATGCAGCAAATTGTTGACAGCGGCTTTTTTTCACTGGCCGAAAATTATATGCCGGAAAATCGCTGTTGCGATCGCTTTACCTATAGCCTGACCGTCCTGGCGGGCCAACGTTCCAAGATGGTCATCACAATGGAAGGGGCAGAACAACCACCGGCCCTGGCCTCTGCGCTGGCAATTGTAAGCAGCCTGATTCAACAAGCCACACCCAAGCACTAGACCCGGCCCACCTGCTTACGGCTCAACCAGGCCTCCTGCACATTCGCGAGTCCGCGATAAACAATGGCGGTAACCGCTCAGCCTACCCTCCCGCAGGTTACAATTTGGCAGCCGCGATGGGCTTGCAAGTCGACGGAGGTGTGCTTGTTTGCCCAAGAGCGTTTTCAAACCTGCGGGAGGGTGAGCAAGTTACCAATGGCGAAAATAACAAGCCGGAGTTCTTTACGAACCCCGGCTTGTGTTTTCATCATCTACCTTTGGGCGCGCATACGCCTAGTCAATGCGAACGACCTCGTAATGGCCATCCACCAACGTGTCCACAGGCTCTACCTCCACCACGTGGGCCTCTACAAAACTGGGCTGAGTGCTATTCTTCCAGCTTGCATTCCACGACCACGGCCCACCGCTGACATTACCGCAACCAGGAATATAGAAATTGCTCAATCCATCTGTGCCGCTGGCGGTGGTGGAGGAATTGAATGTGCCAGAGGCATAAAAGCTGCCGCTGAACGAAAATTGGTTGTTGGTAATCGGTTCCAGCGGATTATGGGTAATCTTGTAATTGCCGCATCCAGACACAGAGATATAAACTGCAAAATTATCCACATTTGCCCGGTTGGTCGTCACGTAGAATTCCTCACCTGTGTAGCTCTCCCAAAAACCGGGGGTGGGGCCAGATGTCGCCGGTTGAACCGTGACCGACTGTGAGCCGCTCCACGGGCCAGTTCCATAGCTATTCTTGCCGCGCACGCGGTAGGTGTAGGTTCCATTCGCCTTGCCGGTGGCGTTATAGGTGGTGCTGGCATAGCTTGTCAAGATAACTGTGCCATTCTCTTCCACATCGTACGAGCTTGGCGCTGGGCCTGTTCCGGCTGCCCAACTGACGTTATAGCTGCCGTTGGTGCTTGGGTTGGGCGTGATGGCATTCAATGTCGGCGCGCTAGGCACAGGCGGCCAGTTCCTCAAAATGATTGGCAGGTAAATCTTCATCACCCCTACAGTTACACTGGCGCTGTCAGTGTTGTCGCTCACGGCAAGTTCGGGTTCGTTGCTGTCTACAACGACGCTGTTGACAATCACCCCCTCTACGCTGGCCGGCACAGAGACCGTAAGCGTGTAGGTGATTGCATCCCCAAAAGACATTGTTCCTGCGATGTCACAGGCAAAGCCGTCTGGCAAAGTCGTCATACCGCCGCTGCACGCAGGGCTGATAGAATCAAAAATCACCCCAGCCGGCAAAGTATCCGTAAAGACGCCGCCGGTGGCGGCTGCATAGCCCTGGTTGCGCACCACAATCTCATAATCCAGCAGGCGGCCGGGATCAATCTGGCTTTGCGCGGCGGTCTTGGAAATTCCCATATCGGGCTTGGTGGCGTCAATGACGCTAAACGCATTTTCAAGCGTATCAGACATTGCCACCGAATTGACCACCCGCACGCCCCACAGGCCCGGCGTAGCGCCGTTCAGGTTAAAGGTAGCGGTGATGATGCTGGCCGTCGTATTCACCGTGAGGCCCGTGCCGTTGATGACTGACGCGCCGCGCACCAGTTGGGCTGTTGCGCCCGATTCAAAGCCCGAACCGCGAATGACGGCGTTATTGAGAGAGGCATTGTTGGGCCCCTTGGTCGGCGTGATGCTGTCTACTGCGATTTGCGCAATATTGCCATTCACCACCAGCGCAAAAGGCTGCGGGCCTTGCGGCACGTTTGCGCCAATCACTTCCACCTTCCACTTGCCGGCGGTGGGCGATTGAATGTACACATTTTCCACATTATTGACTGTGTCGGCGCTGCCAGCCGTCTGCGTCCAACCACCGCTAAAGTTGTTGCCCCAGTAGGTAGAGGTGCCGTTGGGGGCCGTCACTTTCAGGTTCAGGTTGTTCACCAAAGCTGGGCTGGCCAGCGGCGAGCCTTGATGGTCGCTCCATACCAAAGACACTTTGAACGGCTGCCCTGCGACAACATTATAGTTGTATGTAGCGGTTGCGCCGGTATTGACGCCGGTGGTGTTATCTACAAACTGGCGCTTGTTGGGCGTGGTGGCAGCCGCCACATTCACCCGGCCCCAGCCTTCGTGCATGTTGGGGATAGGTTGGCCGGCTTCCTGCCCGGCGCTGCCATAACCGGCAATATCCACCGCCGAATTGATCAGCGTGGCCTTGACGAGCGCGGCGCTGGGATTGGCATGGCCCTCGTGGTCAATATAGTAATCGCGCACCACCGCTGCCGCGCCGGTCACCAACGGGCTGGCCATCGAGGTGCCGCCCATGTACATGTAATAGGTATCGTACGCTCCCCACCCATTTTCGGTTGCCAGGCTAGAGCGCACAGACAAGATATTGGTGCCCGGAGCAACCACATCCGGCTTGATGCGCCCATCGGCCATGGGGCCGCGGCTGGAAAATGCGGCCAGCTCTGCGCGACTGTCCGAGGTGAGATCTGTGCCTGTTGGGGCAGCCCCAAAGCTGGTTGACCAGAGCTGACCCCAGGTATATGCAGAATAGCCACCACTAGCCCGCTCGTTATCTGAAGCGCCGACCGTAATGACATTTTTAGAAGTGCCCGGCGAGCTGATTGAGTTCAGGTCCACGTAGCCATTATTGTCGGCATCTTTGCCGGCGTTGCCCGCTGACACGGCCACCGCCATATCGGGATGCTCGTGGATAAACTGGTCAAAGTAACTGGCCTGCTGATCGTACACTCCCTTTTCGCCGCCGCCCCAACTGTTGTTATGAGAGCGCGCGCCCCAGGTATATGCTTCACTCAACAGCGTGCGCACATCGTCGGGGATGCCGGTCAAATAATAGCCGTCGGGCAAGCCAGACCCGCAGCTAGAAGGCCAATCGGTCCACTGCTCAAGAGCCTGGAAAGTGATAGAAGCCTGGTAGGCCAATCCCTTGAGCAGCCCGCTAGACTGCGCGCCGTTGCCCGCCACCGAGCCAGACACGTGCGTGCCGTGCCCAGATTCTACATCGTCTGCGCCGTCATTTGCGCCAACGTTTACAGGAGCGCCACAGCCCCAGTCAATATTTTGAACCGGCCAACTGCTAATGTGCGTCACGCGCCCGGCAAAATCCTGGTGAATTGTGCCGGCAACGCCAGTGTCAAGGCCAGTATCTGCAATGGCCACCGTCACACCACTGGCGGTATAGCCATTGGACCAGGCGGTAGAGCCGCCCATGATCGTGCCCCCGCCGATGTCATTGTGGGTGCGCTGAAGATGATAGGGCTCAATCCAAACCACCGCCGGGAGGCGGGCCGCCTGGTCAAGCTGCGCGCCATTCAGCAGTGCAGAAAGCCCGCCTTCAAAACTGCGCGCCTCAATCGCCAGCGCGCCCAGTGCCGATTTGGCCTCGGCCGCATCGGCCCACGGCGCCAAAATGACGCGATAGCTGCGTGAATCGGCATAGTCTACATCGAGCGCCAGCTTGTAGGCCGGCTGAAAAGGCCCCACCCATCGCACAAACGGCAGCCCTTCCACTTGCGCTTTGGCCTTTTCGTCCAGGCGCGCCAAAAACGCATAATCGGGCACATAATCGCCCAATTGACCGCCGGCCGCCAGCACGGCTTGCTTCCACTCTGGCATCACCGGCCCGGCGAACTGCAACAAATAGACGCTTCCCTCCGCCGCTTCGGCCGGAGTGTAGGCGAGATGGTCAGGCAAGTTTGGCAAAGCCTGGAGCGGATCAAACGACCCATTCACCAGGTGAATCAACACAGGTGAAGCAGCCTGACCTGTGGTCTCTGCCGCAGCCGGCGGCAGTTGAGGGTCAATCGCCGGCATCGAACTGGCCGGTGAAGAAAAAACCGTGCCCAACAAAACGAGCACAATTAACCAACGACCTAACCCACGAATGTTTCTTGAAATCACAACTTTTCTCCTTTCCATTTTGAAATAGGGTTTGAATTGGGGTGTGTCCTAAACAACACACCTAGCTAATAAACTTGGCTATTATACCCCAAACTGGCACAATTCATCAATCGCCTAACCAACATCAATTGGAATTCTGATACAAGATGTTGCTGCCGCAGTTATACTGCGGCAGTGGCAGTGCAACTGCCACTATAACCACGCTATATCAGAATTCCAAAACATCAATAGAGCCAGCAAAAATTCTTGGGGCAATCGAGAGGCAAACAAACTTTTCTTGTGACCATTAAAAAGACAAGCCCCGTAGCAGCAAATAGGATTTCCCTGGGTTCTGGTGCTCTCTGGCCCAATCCTAACCGGCGCATTGCTTTAATTTTCTTGTCAGGGCGCCAATGGCGCTCAACTGACGAAAGGCCGGGGACGGAGCCAAGCACAAAAGCTGTCTACAGGGCTTGTAAGCAACTTTATGGTATTCCATCTGCTGTCTGTTGTCAAGTGACATTTCCTTAAAATTTCGGGGCAATTTTTGCCTTTCGATTCTGTCACAGTAGTAGGCAAGGGCATTTTTGTTTGCCAATTGTAACCGCCTGCCTCCTTCGACTTCACTACGTTCCGCTCAGGCTGCGCGGCGCTCATCCTGAGCTACATCCTGAGCGAAGCCGAAGGACGCTCAGGGTGCTGAGTAGTCACTGCCAATTTAACGCTCCCTTTCAAGCTGCCGGGCCTCAACAAATTGAAGATTCCGCCAACTGGTTCTGGCCACGGCCTAATCTTTTCGGTGATGTTCATAGATAGTTCCAATAGCTTGTTGCTGCGCGGCCAAAGCCGGGTCGCCCAATACTTGATCATAGCTACTGTGAATCCAGGGGTACCAGAGCAAGCCGTCCACACAAGAGCCTTCCAGCACCAGGTCCGCCAGAAAAGACATTTCCTCAGCCGATGGCATCCGTAGAGGTGGAGAATGTTGCTCCATCGCATAGGCCTGCGCCAGGAACCAAAGTTGCGCATCTGGATCGCGCGCCCGCACGAGGGCGTCATTGGCAATAATCACTTCCTGCACTCGCTGGCGCTCGAATACGGCCTCCCCATCCACGACCCGGAAGGGATAATACCAAATCGCACAGAGATCGCATATGCCATCTGTGAAACGGCGATCGCCAAAACGCGGATCGGCCTCAAAGCCAGCAATGTTGGACATGGCGTGCAAGATGGGCATGTGTGGCGCATAGCCCTTGACAGTTTGATAGTAGGCGCGCAATTGGTCGCCGCTGAATGTCTCTAGCGGTTCGTGCAAGCCAAAATAAGCCAGCACGGCCGGATGTCCCTCGATTGTGGTCAGAAAACGGCCCACGTACCGAAAATCGAACTGGGCGCCATCCCAATCGCGCGGCGGCCAAAGCCGCGCAATGACCTGTATATCCTGGGCCTGGGCTTCATCCAAAAAGATAAGCCAATCCTGTTCCTGGCCTGCATCTACCAGCGCGCTTGAAAAAACCTGCACCACCACATCAACCCCCAACCCTCGCAGATAAGCCAATCGCTCACGGATAGCAGGCCGGTCGGCCTCGGTCCAAACATTCTGATAAGGGTACACTACACCATAGCGAGCGCGCCGTTGCGCCGCAGAGCTTTGGCAGGTGGTTGATGCGCCCGGCTGCGGCGTCCCCGCTTCGCTGTCTATTGTGGATCGCTGCACAGGCGGCTCAAAGGGGCGAGTTGGACTAGGCCCCCGTAGGCATCCCGCCAGCACCATGCCGCCGATTGCAAGCACGCCAACGGCCAAGAGCGCCGCGCGACTGCGATTTGAAACTGCGCCTTGCATTCCCTCTCCCGTAACTGCCAACCTACCCTCTACCTCAATTCAGCACCAGGCCCAAGACTGGGCCATCTACCATTCTTAATGCTTCCAGTGCCTCACCGGCGGCCGAGTATTTTGTCTTGCCAACGCGCGCCACCAACAGAATGCCATCCATTAAAGGAGCTAACAATGCAATTTCGGCGGCCGGCAGAACAGGCGGGCCGTCAATGACGACGATATCCGCCTGCCGGTCTAAAATGGTCAACAAGGCTGGCCATTGTTGTGAGGCCAGAACCGCAGCCGGATCGCCCGCAAAGACTCCACTAGGCAAAAGCGCCAGACATTCTGAAAGTGAGTAGGTAGGAATTGTCTCTTTAGGTGATGCTAACCAATCGGTCAACCCCGCATTATGGTTATGGGCACAACCCAAACGTTCGCGCAAGACCGGCTGCTGGACGTGCGCATCTACCAAAATCGCCGTGCGCCCAGTGCGCGCCCAGGCTTGGGCCAACAGCACGGCCAGCGTAGACTTGCCCTCACCCAATCCGGGGCTTGTGATCAAAACCCGGCGATGTCCCGCTTTGCCCAATCTGCTGCACAACTCTACCAGGGGCCAAATGGCCTGCGCTTGTTTGTCTGTGTGGCGCGCCAGGGTGCCCAAGACCGGCAAATCCAGTCGCCAGGCCGCCAGAGCAGCGCTCTGGAATGTGCCTGCCAGGTATTCTCTAAAAAGGACCAACCCGGCCAACAAAAACACTCCCAGCCCTCCACCAAGCAAGACATTAATATAGGGGCCTGGGTCGGGCAGGTCCGGCGGCACGGCCGCCGAGACAACCTGAAGCCGATACTCGCGAACCCATGCATGGTTGGACAACTGGCGGGCCAACTCGTTGGCCACAGCCGCGGCAACCAGAGGGTCTCGATGCGTGACAGATATCTCCATGAGCCACGTCTCGGCAATGATGCTCACCTGGGTGGCCTCGGCCACCTCTCGCGCCGAGATGGGCAATTTGAGGGCGTCAACCACGGCCTGGGTCACCGTATCCTGGCGGGCCAACTCGGCGCAGGTGAGAACCAGTGTCCCATAGCGGTCGAGCGAGGCTGCCGAGCCAGTGTCGGTGACAAGGGTCGTCGCTGTGGCGCTATAGACTGGCAAAGCGCCCAAAAGAGAAAACGCCAAATAGCTCACCCCCAAGCCAGCCACCAAGCCGCCCATCAAGGCCCACCACCGACGGTATAAAATATCGAGATAACTTTTCAAATCAATGTTCATGTGATTTATCACCGTGCGTCAACCGATCCTTCACCAATAGCCATAGCGTGCGCGCTATGAGCTGCGCGTCCAGCCCAAACGATTGCCGCCGCACATAGTCCAGATCCGACGCCAGTTTTTGCGGCATCAGACCATGTGTATAGTCATGCTCCCACCTGTCTGGCTGCAAGAGATTCTCCTCATTGTGGTAGATCAATTGGGTCAGGCCAGTGATGCCTGGACGAGCCGCCAACACCTGGCGTTGCTCCAGAGTATACAATGCCACGTAACGCGGCGCCTCTGGTCGAGGCCCCACCAGGCTCATTTCGCCCCGAAGCACATTCCACAGTTGTGGCAATTCGTCCAGCTTGGCGCTTCGCAACAAGGCTCCCACGCGGGTGATGCGGGGATCGCGGCTGTGAGTAATCGCCGCTCCCCGCTGATCTGCATCCACCACCATGCTGCGGAACTTTAGGATTTTGAACGGCCGGCCGTGTTGGCCGATACGATCGCCTCTGTAAAAGATGGGGCCGGGTGAATCGCGCTTGATAAGCGCTGCCACCACGACAAAAACCGGGGCCAGCACCACCAGCCCGACCAACGCCGCCCCCACGTCAAAAAATCGCTTCAACATACAAGCCACAGCCCTTGGCCTAGCAGCCTGTCGGAGAGGCAGGTTTGGCCTCTTGTGGGCGCTGTGTGGGACAGGTTGCCAAACTGTCCTACGTTAGAGTTTATCGGAAATAACGTAGCCAACGTATCCCCATACGTTGGCGGACTGGCACACTTGCACCCTGTCTGCGCCAGGCAGGCTGCGCTGCGCTTGGCGCAAGTGCAGGTGTGGGGATGCCAGTCCTGCTATTTCCGATAATGTCTATTAGCTCTCCGACAGCCTGCCAGTGCATTGGGTTATCTCTGATGGCGCGCCACAATCTTGCGCACGGCCTGGACTACATCGTCCACATCCTCTCGCGTCATGCGGGTATACAGCGGCAGAGAAATAATGCGCTCGTAAGCAAACTCGGCCACCGGAAAATCTCCGGGATGATAGCCATAGGCCTCTTGATAATATGGCTGCAAGTGCAATGGAATAAAATGCACCGAAGCGCCAATGTTGTATTCCTGAAGCGCAGCGATGAATTGGTCTCGATTGATGCGCAGCGCCTCCGTATCCAGGCGAATAATGTAAAGATGCCAGGCATGGCGAACCCCCAAGGCTTCTGTGGGGATGGCCACCTGGGGAATATCCTGCAATCCCTCTGTGTACCACGCGGCGAGTTGTCGCCGCCGCGCCACAAAATCCTCCAGGTGAGCTAGCTGGTCCAAGCCTAAAACAGCCTGGATGTCATACATATTGTACTTGTAACCGGCGGCGCGCACCTCATAGTACCAACTGCCCTGCTCAGAAATCCGCCGCCAGGCGTCTCGGTCAATGCCGTGCCGCGAGAGCAATTGGGCGCGCTCGGCCAACTCATCGTTGTGCACGGTCAACATCCCCCCCTCGGCTGTGGTGATGTTCTTGGTAGCATAAAAGCTAAAAGCCGTGGCATCTCCAAACGTGCCGACGAGTTGGTCGTGGTAACGAGCGCCTGCTGCATGGGCCGCGTCTTCGATGATGTGCAGGTTATACTCGCGGGCCAGCACCGAGATCTCTTCCAGCGCGCACGGGTGGCCGGCGATATGCACAGGCAAAATAGCCTTGGTGCGCGGAGTGATTTTGGCGCGAATTGCGGCCGGATCAATAGTATAATCGCTGGTACGGATATCTGCAAAAACTGGGATCGCTCTCTCGTGGACGAGAACATGGGCCGTGGCGCAAAACGTAAAGGGAGTGGTAATCACCTCATCGCCATCGCCAATTCCCAGTGCCGCTACAGCCAGGTGTAGAGCAGCCGTGCCCGAACTGACTGCAACGGCATGCCGGCACCCCGTATAGTCTCTGAATCGCTGCTCGAACTCGACCGTCTTTGGCCCCGCCGTCAGCCAACCAGAGCGCAAGACCTCCTCCACAGCGGCGATGGCCGTTTCACTAAGATCAGGTTTACAAAAAGGCAAGAAATCAGTCCGAATGTGATCGTTCATTTTTCTCCTTTCCCATATTTTTTGCCTGCCCCTGTGCTCTAGACGTAACATCTCAAAATGTGGGGGTAATCCTTGTGATTACCCTGTCTGGGCAGGGCAAGCCCAGCCCTCACCCCAGATTATTGAAAAGATACCACAAGACATCTATATAGCCCGAAATCTGTACGAAAAGTTTTAACCCCGCTATCTTGGTCGCAGTTTCGGGCTTTGCCCGAAACTGCTTCGGGTCGGCGTAGCCGACCCGCCTAGCTACTTGCAATTCTCTAGGCGTTGGGGCGTTTGAGACAGCCGCGCAATATCTACAATAGCATGGACACGTTTTAACCCATTATGCTGAGGGAACCCATGGCGCGCCGCGCACAAAAGCGCCCACCCAGGCCACCCAAGGAGCAGCGCCTGGAGCAGCGGATGCAATACCACAACATAGTTGCGAGCCACCTTTTCGTATCCAAAGTACCTTTTGAAACGGTCCAGACCGGGAATTTTAAAGATAGGCTCCAGGCCAATTGAAACACACTGAATCTCTGGCCGCGCGATCATCTTGCAGATCAGTTCATATTGCAGAGCATGGTTTGAATGACACTGCATCAAGTCTATGCGTGACATTTCGTGCAGGATGTGGCAACAATCACCGATGCAAAAAATGATCGCATACGCCGCCAATTGCTCCCCCACAAAGGCCCCCCATGCGCCGGCTCCCTCTACTTGCCGGCCGGCCTGGCACAAGCGCGCCCATCGCTCTGGGTTGCTAAAGAAAGGGTCATCACGACACTGGCGCTCCATAGTGTCTCGGTTCAAACGTAATCCATGCTGCTGGAGATAGTCAAAACCTATCTCTCGCACAGTGCAGCAGTCTAATCCCTTGCAAACACAGGCTCGGGTCGTGCGCTTGAGGCTGTGCAAACCATAGGCTTTATCATGGATTACATACACCGCGCCAGGCCGTCCCCGAGATTGATCTAGTGTAGAGTATTTTACCCCCAAGATGCGATGGCGACGAAACAATTCGCTCAGCTCAGCCGGGTCTGGGTCAATTGTCTGTGTGTATGGGATATTCAAATAGACGCCTCCGCCAGCATCGTACCAGGCCCCGCTCTTGCTGGTAATGACGCGCCGTCCCTGAAGCTCTAGAAAGCGTCCAAAATGCTCCTCGTTCATAAAATCGGTCCGACCTTGGCTTGCAACAAGCGCTGATAGGTTTCATGGGTGCGTTGGAAATACAAGCGTTCGTCGAACAGAGCTTTGGCTCTGACTAGGCCGGCCTGCCCCAAGCGACGGGCCAAATCCGCATCAGATAATATTGCCGCAAGGCCCTGGGCCAGGGCGGCACTGTCTTGCGCCGGCACCAAAAGCCCTGTCTCGCCATCGGCCACGGTTTCTCGGCAGCCGCGCACCTGGGTAGCCACCACAGGTTTGCCCATGGCTGCCGCCTCCATCAGCACACGCGGTATTCCCTCTTTACCATAAGAGGGCAGCGCAATAACATCCATCAAAGACATCAGGGCCGGAATATCGGACCTCAGGCCCAAAAAATGAACCGCCGATTGCAGCCCCAATTGCTCGATGAGGGTCTGGGGAGTCAGTGCATCGTGCTTTTCTGTTTGCGCCGCCCCGATGGCTAAAAAATGAGCCTTGATGCCTTGATTCAAAATGATACGCGCCGCCTCAAAAAACTCTACAAAGCCCTTTTCGCGCACCAGTCGGCCGACAAGCCCCACAACCTTGGCATCAGGCGAGATGCCCAGCTCTCGCCGCAACGCGCTCACGGCAGCCTCGTCTACACAGCCGGGGTAGAATCGAGTTAGGTCAATACCGTTGCCCAGGTGGCTGATTTTTTCCGGCGGACAAATACCTTCCCGAATCGCCGTGTCAATGTCTTCTTGATTTTGGGACAAGAGAGCGTCACAACACCAGGCGCCGATCTTTTCGACAGTGATAAAGAGCCGTTGTCCGGCCGGCCGCATGCCAGCATGAAAATAGAACCCGTGGATGGTGTGAATAATGACCGGCACGCCAGCCAAATAGGCCGCCAGCCGCCCCAGCAGGCCCGGTTTGACCGTGTGTGTGTGCACCACGTGGAACCGCTCTCGCCGGAAATAGCCCACCATGCTAACCAACGCCTTCAGATCAACCAAGGGCGTGATACGCGGCGGGAAGGGAATGATCTTGACAAAGATGCCATCCGGCGTCCAGGTGTCGTGCTGTAACCATTGGCCAGGGTGACAAACCACCGACACATCATACCCCTGCTGGCGCAAATAGCCTAAATAGTTCCGCAGGTGAGTGCGAAGCCCTATATCAAAATTGGTCACGTGCACCACTCTAGTTTTTGTCATTTTTGCCTCTCACCACTCTCCAGTTCGCGCCTTAACTCGTAGGCAGGCATCCCTATGCGGCAGCTATGGGGGTTTTGAGGCAGATATTCTCTAGCCGGTTGGCGAACCCAGGCCCAAGACCATGCGGCCGCTCGACGCCAGTCAGTAGAGTTTATAGGAGATTGGGCAAAGATCAACGCCAGGAACAACCAATGGTGCCGAAAGTGTAGTACCTCGTGAGATAGCATGATGGGCAATGTCGCGATAACTCCAGCCAGCAATGCGGCCGCGTTCAGAGACGAGCGTTCTCCCCGCTCACGCTCAAAACGCACCCTCTGCCAGAGAAAGACTAGCGCAGCCGCCATGGTCCACACCAAGCCGATTATCCCCAACACCCCACGCTCCACCAGATGAGACAGAAAATCATTGTGGAGCTCTGCGCCCAAGCCTGCCCGCGACACCCCCGGCCCCAAGCCAAACGGATACTGCTGGAGCGCCTGCCAGGCCCCGCCCCAAATATTGATACGGCTAGACATTCCCCGCCCCAATCGCCCTATTGTTAGGAATAACATTCCCCCCTTGTCGCCCGCATCAGCCAGCGCCGCCAACTCGCCATGCGTGGCGCTCGACAACACCAGCACACAAAAAGCGACCCCGGCCAACACAATCACACCCAGCCAGAGCAACTCGAGGTGTCGCTCTACAACCAACCAATAAACCACCACAACCGCCAAGCCTACTGCCAACGCGGCCAGGCCGGCGTTCGACCCGGTGGCGACAGCCGCGCCCAAGATCAGTGCCCCACCAGCCACGCGCAGCAGGAAAGAGCGTGGAAACGGCACAGCCAAATAAACAAAAAAACTGGTTACCAAATAGCTAGAGGCCATGTTAGGGTTTATAAATGTGCCAACACCCCGACCCCATTCGTTTGTCAAGCTGCCCACGCCAGCAAACATGCCCAAAACAATCAGCCCACTTTCGGCCAGCGCCGTCACCACCCAGGCGCGGGGCAGCCAGTCTCCTGGCTCGATGACATTGCAGACCGTGATAAACCAGATGTAAATGTACGCATCCTGGAGCAGGGTTACGATGCACCCCAGCGTGTTGGTAGAGCCTAACGTAGCAATGAGACTGCCTATCCAGATCAGCCACTGAGGGCCGATGAGCGGGAGACGCAGTTTTTGCCGCGTGCGCCAAAACATAGGCCAGGCCAAGAGCAAGAGCACTACCAAGACTAGGTCAACCAAGGCCGTCTGATTGGGACCGGCGGGCCGGATCAGCGGCAGCAGGGCAACGGCAAGCGCCAGGAGCAGACGAAACTTGGTCATTGTCGCCGCCACCGAATGGGCACCGCCCCGACCGTCGCCAATACACGCCACACCAACTGCCGTTCTTGCGCCGAGAACGTTTGCAACGCGAGCAAGACGCCCGCATACACTCCTACAGCCAGGGGGACCAGGGCCCATAAAGGCCAATCACGCAGGATCAACAACAGCGCCCCCATCACCAGAGTTGCCAGGGCCGGACGCACAAAAATCTGGGGCTGTATCATCCCTGGCATATCTCGACGCAGGAACACATACTGGGCCACAAAAAAGGCCAACTCTGTTAAAACTGTGACAACGCTAGCCCCAATAAAGCCATAGCGAGGCAGCAACACCAAGTTGAGCAGCACATTGACCGCTGCAGCAATCGCCACGCACACCGTGCGCCATCCCTGCCGGTCAATGGCGGTAAGGACAATGGACATGGTTGTGTCTATGAACCGTAGCACGGTCATGCTGACCAAGATCTGCAAAGCCAACACCGAAGGCGCAAATTCTTGCAGGCCATAGAGCAGTTCTATGATGGGGCGGGCCAGGATCAAAGTTCCCACCGTCAACGGCAAACTGAGCAACGCCAGGTAGCGCATGGCGACGCGGGCGTATTGGCGCACCTCCAACACCGATTTGAGATACGCGCGAGCCATCATCGGCGCTAGAGAAGTGACAAACACCCGGGCCAACACGTTCAGCCGTAGCGCCAAGTTAGTAGCTGCCTCATAATAGCCTAGCGCCGTGCTCCCATGCCAATACGACAGCATCAATACATCAATGCGCACATATACCATAGAAAGAATAATATTCGCGGCAAAAGGCAAAGCCTTGACGATTTGTTGGCGACAAAAGGGCCACTCAAAACGCCAGCCAATTGGGCCAATGACTCGCCCATAGAGGACCACTGCCACCGCCAACCCCAGGCCACGCGAGACCAAATAGGCCACAAACACCCAAATGAACGGCGCGCCCACCAACAAAGCTATCGTTCCACCCAACAGAAACGCGCCCTCCTGCGTCACCCGAGACGCCGTTTCCAGCTCCATCCGTTCATAGGCCAAGAAAGCAAATCGCAGGAGGTTGGCGAGGGTTTCCACCACCAAGGCCAGGCTGCCCAGGTATACAGCCCGAATCAGGTGCTGCGGATAGCTCAGCAGATTAACAAGCAACCCCATGACGATTAGGCTGACGCAGCCCATCACCAGGCTCACCACCAGGGCATTTTCCACATAACGCGCCACCTCATCTCGGTTTCGGGCCACTTCCCGGCTCAATAGCCAGCCCAGGCCCAGGTCGGTGAGGAATGTAAAGGCCATGGTGTAGGTGACAACAAACGAAAAATCGCCCACATTCTCGGCGCCGGCCAGCCGACCGATGATAATGAGAAAGATAAACTGCGAAAACACCTCGGCCGCATAACCCGTAATCTGCGCCAGTGTATTTTTGGTCACACGCAAGGCTAGGTCTTCTATAATGCTCGCTCCTGTTGCGAAATTCTGGCACTAGACGCGCTAAATAGTTCTTGTTAGACTCTATCGGAAATAGCAGCATGGGCATCCTCATGCTCAGGCTTGGTTCCGATATTGTCTATTGTGCGGGCGATGGGCAGGCGCGGATCCCACAAGATTTCGGGCACCTTGAAGCGCACTTTGAGCCCGCCCGCCCCTGCTGGCGTGATAGGGCGAATCCGATAGATGAACAAGGTGCCCATCAGCCGCACCAACCCAACTTGCTGTACCTTGCGGAAACCTAATTTTCCCAGCGTGGTCTGCGGCGCCATGTTATCAGTGAGGACAAGAGCGCACGCGCGCCGCAGACCACGCTCAAGATATCGCTCGCGCAAAAACGCCAGCAAGATCACAACCGCATAGCTGCCCACGCCCCGCCGGCGATGGTCTTGCCGGGTATAACCACGATGGAGCAGCGCATCGCCCAGTTCGATGGGATCGTGTGCTCTAGCCCAACCATAGCCTGGCAGGTTGAGTGCCACCCAATCATAGTGAACCACCTCGCCATTGGCCAGAGCATAAACGCCAAGGTCGCCTCGGTTCAAGAATCTGCGAAAACGCCAAATTTCACCGGTCCCCAACCACTTTTCAGCCAACCCCACGTTTTCTTGGTCTATGAACCGATAAATCACGCCCTCGGGCGGCGTTGGTTGCCAGTCTGATCGAGACAAGTCCAGCGGACTCTCATACAGGTAGTGTTGAGAACGCAAAAACAAGCCTGTCGCCAATGTGTTAGCCAGTGATCGCACCCATCCTATCGAGCTCATATCCCTCCAACATCCAACAAAACAATCAATACCAATCTTTTGCTTGCAGGGTCGGTCACCCACTGTCTAGCCGCTGTTTTACAAATTTGGGTAGGCGCGAATCCCACAAGATTTCGGGCACTTTGAAGCGCACATTGAAAAACGGCGGCCCGACTTTCCCCGCCGGCGTGACAGTGCGAATCCGATAGATGAACAAGGTGCCCATCAGCCGTACCAACCCCAGGCACTGCGCCTTGCGAAAGCCAAATCTTCCTAGCACGCCCTGTGGCGCTGCGTTGTCAGTGTTGACCAGGGTGCGCACACGCCGCAGACCACGCTCAAGATATTGCTCGCGCAAGAATGCTAGTGTGTACCAGACACCATACGCGTACACGCCCCGCTGGCGATAGTCTTGCCGGGTAAAAGCACGATGGAGCAGCGCATCGCCCAATTCAATGGGGTCATGTGCTCTAGCCCAACCATAGCCTGGCAGGTTGAGTGCCACCCAGCGATAATGGACCACCTCGCCATTGGCTAGAGCATACACGCCAAGGTCGCCTCGGTTCAAGAATCTGCGAAAACGCCAAACCTCTCCAGCCCCCAACCAGCTCTCAGCCAACCCAACGTTTTCCTGGTCTATGAGCCGATAAATCACGCCCTCTGGCGGCGTTGGTTGCCAGTCTGCTAGAACCAAGTCCAGCGGACGCTCATACAGATATTGTTGAGAACGCCAAAACAAGCCCGTCGCCAGTAGGTTGCTCAAAAACTTTGCCACGTTTTGTTATAGGGAAAGGCTTTGTTAAAAAAGCTAACTTCCCAAGTGTGGCCGGCGATCAACTTGACCCACAATGTATCTGTGTTGCCGCCCACTGGCGCGCGGACTTTGATGGTGACGGTGCCGGTTCCCTGTTTGATTCTGGAATATCCCCAAGGGGTATACTTGCCGGGTATCTCACCTGTCGCTTCGACGCCAATATAAACCTCGCCGCCGCGATCGCCGATATAACTATAATCCACCGTCACGTCAATCTCGCCGCCCGAAATCTCATTGACCCGCAAGTTCCAAATATCGGTCACGTTGGCAGTTTGCGATTGGGTGGTGGCAGTGGGCTGGGGTGTAGCTGTGGCCCTGGGAGTAACAGTAGGCTTGGCCTTGGCCGTCGCCGTGGCCTGGGCGCCGGCTGTAGCCGTAGCATTGGCCTGGGCCGTCGCCGTCGTTTGCATTGCCTGCGCCGCAGTGGCGGCGGTAGCCTGGGCTTGAGCGGTGGTGGTAGCCTGGGCTTGGGCAGTGGCAGTAGCTTGTGCCTCTGCAGTGGCCGTGGCTTGCGCGCCAGCCGTAGCCGTAGCATTGGCCTGGGCCGCTACGGTTGCCCGCACCTCAGCCGCAGCAGTCGCCCCAGCGGCCTCGGCTTGTTGGATGGCAGCCGTGCTTTGAGCAATAGCCGCCGCAGTAGCCGTGCCGCCAATTTCGGCTTGGGCTGTGGCGCGAATGGCGGCTTCATTACTTCCACAGCCACTCAACACGATGAGAATACAGCAAATAACAACTAGCAATCTGGGGGGAGTAGATTTGGGCAGCATATAGCACCTAACTCCTAATATGTATCAAACGCATGTCAAACATACATCAAACATATAGTGTGAAAGACCCGGCGCAAACGAAAGGCGCTCGCACATTCGCTTGCCTCCGAGTTGTCATTCTATCACTCCAAGTGAACTAGGCATAGTATAGTTCCTGTCTCAAAACCTGCCTATGGGTTTTGAGACAGAAGCTAGTATAGCTCAAATCCACACCGCGGCAAAATGCCAGCAAGCAGCCTTGCTTGCCGGATTGCCCCATATGTGGTATACTCTGCCGTCGCTGTCTGGGCAAATGCAAACTGGGCAGCTCAAGACCCTAATACCATAGACTGATTTTCCCCTCTGGGGCTAGTAGAAGGAACAGAGCAATGGAACTGGTCAAATCACTTGAGCAGCAACAACTAAAGGCCGAGGTTGCCGATCTTCAACCTGGCGACACAGTGCGCGTGCATAATCGCATTGTCGAGGGTAATCGCGAGCGCGTGCAGGTTTTTCAGGGCACGGTCATTCGTTTTCGCAAAGGCGGCGCGCACACCAACTTTACAGTGCGGCGCGTTGCGTCGCATGGCATCGGCGTTGAGCGCACTTTTTTGCTTCACTCGCCGCGCGTTGAAAAGATAGAAATCATCCGCCGGGCACACACCCGCCGCGCCCAGTTGTATTATCTGCGTGATCGCAAAGGCAAGGCCGCGCGCCTTAAAGAGCGTCGTGAAGAACCTGTCAAAACCACCCAACAACAATAAACTTTTGCCAATGACTGTTCAAAGGCGTAGGGTTGCTCCTACGCCTTTTGTGTATCTGCAATTCTCTACCGTACACTTTGCCCGGAGTGAATTCTGCGAGAACAATGCCGAGATTTTTAGCCACGAATTGCACGAATTCCACTAATTTGATCTGTCTTTTTCGCGCTAATTCGTGAGATTCGTGGCAGAATGAAAAAGTGTACGGTAGTGAATATCTGCAATAGAGTTTATCGGAAATAACGCCGCCAACGTATCCCCACACCCTGCCTGGCGCAGACAGGGTGTAGGGATGCCCGTCCTGCTATTTCCGAATAACTGCTCACCCTCCCGCAGGTTCGAACGCTATTGGATGAGCAAATACAACTCGATTGGGAGTGCTAGCCCGCCCAGGCAGCTAAAATTCCAACCTGCGGGAGGGTAGGCTGAGCAGTTACCTAATTTCTATATGAGTACCAACAGCCATCCAACTAGCATAACAAACTCGGCCACCCTTTACCCCATCGGCGTGTTCGATTCGGGTGTGGGGGGGGTGTCGGTCTGGCGCGAGATTGCGCGGCAACTCGGCCATGAAAACACCATTTACTTTGCCGATCAGGGGCACGTTCCCTATGGCCCGCGCCTGATGGATGAGATATTAGCCTTTTCAAGCGCCATTGTCCGCTTTTTGCTCGAACATCGCTGTAAGCTGATTGTGGTGGCATGCAACACTGCCTCGGCGGCTGCTTTACAGACCTTGCGCCTCGAGTTTCCGGCCGTGCCTTTTGTGGGCATGGAGCCAGCCATCAAGCCAGCCGCGCAATACACCCGCACGCGCAAAGTGGGAGTGCTGGCTACCCCGGCCACCTTTCAGGGCAAGCTGTTTGCCAGCGTGGTAGAGCGATTCGCCGCCGGCGTGGAGCTGATAGACCAGGTTTGCCCTGGGCTGGTCGAGCAGGTCGAGGCGGGCAAGCTTGACTCGCCCGATACCCTAGAGATGCTGCACAAGTATTTATCGCCAATCTTGGCGCAAGGCGCCGACACAATCGTGCTGGCTTGCACCCATTACCCCTTCCTGGCGCCTGCCATCCAGCGCATTGTTGGCCCAGAGATCCAAGTCATTGACCCCAGCCCGGCTATCGCGCGCCAAGTGGCAAGAGTGCTGGAACAAAAAAACTTGGCGGCTCCGGCCAAGCAAGTAGGGCAGCATATTTTTTATACCACGGGCGACCCGCAGGCCTTTGCTAGATTACTCGGCCACCTCGCCCATCGCACAGACAGCGACATCAGGCAAGCCAAGTGGGAAGGCGCTAGTCTAAATGTCTATAATAGCTGACATCAAATCACGCTGGCGGCTCTGGGTTGAGCGCCGGCAGCACCACGTGAAAGCGACTGCCTGGAAAGCGCTTTTCATCGCGCCCTTCACTTTCGGCCCACACAAGCCCACCATGCGCCTGAATAACGCCCTTGGCAATGGCCAGGCCCAAGCCGGGGCCGGCCCCCATAAATTTAGTCGTTCCGGTTGAATGGAGCGATACCGAGCCGATGCGGTAAAACTTTTCAAAGATCAACTCTAGATCGGCCGGCTCAACGCCAATGCCTGTGTCTGCAAAAACAAGCTCGATGCTAGGCAATTTGCCCCCCCCCCCATCATCTATGGTCTGGGACACCCGGCCAGAGATCGTAATTTGCCCGCCATCCGGCGTATACTTGATGGCGTTGACGATAATGTTCCCAAAAGCCTGGCACAAACGCTGCAAGTCGCCGGGCACAGGCGGCAAACCCTCTAGCCCTTCCACCGTCAAGATTTGCCCGCGCTGCCCAATCGCATCTCGATAAGGCTCCAAGGACATGCGGATGGCAGTCGTCATGGCCAGCGGCGTGCAGGTCAGGTTGAGCGCCTCGGCATCAATCTGTGAAACATCCAGCATCGCCTTGATAATCTCTTCCAACCGCAGCGTGGCCCGGCTGATGCCCTGTCCAACCTGCAAGAATTGAGTCGAGCCTGGCGCGCCCGATTGGATCATATCGCTCATCATATCGGCATAGCCCCGCACCTGGGTGAGCGGCGTGCGCAGCTCGTGCGAAGCAATCTGGATAAAATCGCTCTTGGCGGCATCCAGCTTTTCCAGCCGGCGGTTGGCGTTTATCAATTCTTCGTTGAGATTGACCATTTGTTCATTCAAAGCCTTGAGGTCAGATACCAGGCGCGCGTTCTGCAAAGCCACTGTGGTCTGGTCGGCCAGGGTGCTCAGCACGTTCATGTCTTGCAGCGAGTACGGCGCGCCTCCGGCTCGCTCGCCCAGCGCAATAATGCCCACCATCGAACTCTGCTGCAAGATGGGCACATACAACTCCATGTGGATGTTTTGCAGCCAGGTTCGTTCTGCCAGGGGCGCAGAACGGAGTTGGGGCAGCACATCAATCTCGTAATGCGTCAACGGCTGGGTGTTGGTGAGCAAATGGCTTAGAATTGGGCTGCCCGGCGAAAACTCGGCCTCGGTCACCGCCAGCTCGCCCATGCCGGGGATGATCCTGACATCAGCCGCGCCGCCTTCGCGCTCGGTCAGCAGCAAAAACGCGCCGCGCTTGGTTTCCATTGCCTCGCTGATGATGCCAATAGCAATCGTCACCAACATGTTCAAATCGAGAATGTTGCTGATGGCCGCGCTGTATTCGCGCAAAGCGCGGGCCGGGTCGTAGCGCCCGCCCAGCAGCAGCTTGTCTAATATTCCTTGCAGACGTCGTTGCAGAGGCGGCGTGAAAACAGCCATAATCAGCGCCACCACCGCCAGGGTAGCCAGCCGCAACATGAGGTCGAGGCCGGTCAAGCTCAAAACCACATACCAGAATACCAGCCAATACAATCCACCCATAATCAACGTCACAAGGGTGGTGACCAGGCTCTTGCGAGCAATATTGCGCAGGCTGGGGAGATAATAGCTGACGAGGGTAAATGTCATCAGCAATACGCCCACCATCCGAACGACCAGCCCCACTTGGACAAGCCAAGGGTCGAGCGTCAGCGTTATGCCCTCGCCCGCAACAATTGTCAGCAAAGAAATCAGCCAATACAAAATGCGGTTGCGGTGAAGTGGGCGCCAGGTGATGGCATAATTCCAAATGGTCAAAACGACGGCGCTGAGGCCAAAGACGCCCCAGACTAACCATCGCAACGAATGAAGCAATTCCTTGGCAGACGCCATATTCAGGTTGTGCAGCAAGAGCGCCTGCGCCTGAAATAAATTGTTGTCTATCACCGCCACCAGCAGCGCTAGCACTCCTCCAATGATGGCAATCCAGTGAGCCCGCGGCCATTCGAAAAATAGCACCGTCAAAGCAGCCAACATCACGGGCAGGGCAATGATAATACTGTAAGAAAGCTCCCAACCCATTTGCGGCATCAGGGGGATCAGACCGCGCCATATCACCAGCGCGTGCCCAACACTCCACAAGATAGACAACAGCAAGTAAAGTGTAAATGTGCCTTGCAGCCAGCTAAAAAACCCCCGTCGGTGTAGCGAGATCAATATAGCAATAAAATATGCAGAGCTTGTCCCCAAAGCAGTTACAACAGGCAGTTGAAAACCAAACATTGGTGTATCTCCACATAAAGCCTATCCTGAAATTGGCTTTTTACTGGCAAAAGGAGATTTCAGGATAGGCTCATAATATCCAAACTCATCTTTTGGGATAAGCTGTGGATAAGTTTGGGATATTTGGTCTTTTCATTTGGATATTCTTGGGATAAAATTGGGATAAGCTGGGATAAACGCTATTTCAGAATGTAATAAGTGCCCTTTTTAGCCCCTATCCTAAGCAAAATTCCTTGACTGACCAGGTCTGATAAATCAAGACGTAATGTTTCTGGGGACACATCTGGGCATAGCTGCTGATATTCTCGATTGGTAATGCTTCCGTTCTCGCGCACATATTGGATGGCCTTGGCTTGGCGCTCATTCATAGATCGCTGCCAGCTGGGCACTGCCCGGCGCTCGCGCACGTTAGACAAAGAGACCGTGAACGAATGCAACTGGGCCTTGAATCTAGGCGGGGGGTGGCCTATCTGAACCATTTCTTCAATCATCCGATCAATGCCCAAACCCAGCTCTTCAATATAACCCCACTGGAACAGCCCAGCTACAACGCGGGGGTTGCGTGAAAAGTGCTCCTCGACGATATTGTCTACAGTTATAAAACCGGGCAAGCCGCCCGGGCTAATCACCTCCATGCGATCAGTGAACATGCGAATCTCAACCCGCCGCCCTCTCATGCGATAATCGCGATGGCAGACAGCGTTGACCAACGCTTCGCGCACGGCAAAGCGCGGATATTCGGTCTTGTCCTCGCGCTCTAGCCCCTTTACCACCGCTCCCACATGCATCTCGTCATAGACCACCTGCCATGTGCGCTCGATAATGCGCGCCAACGGTCCGGTGATTTCTTCGCGCCGCCCATAGCCGGGCAGGTTGTCCTCGCCGCGCGGATCGGTGCCAAGGAACTTGACAAACGTCAGCCCGCTTTGAGGGAAAAATGCCTGAGGGTTTTTGCCAAACAACAAAATGCCGGCGGCGGTTGGTTGTCCATCGGACCGCAGCGCCCCAATTTCACCCAACATGTCTTCAACCGCCCCAACAAAAGGCCGCCCGCGTTCCTCGCGCTTGGCCTGATATTCGGCAATGATGGGATCATCCAAATCAGCGCGAGTTGCCCCAGCCACCGGCTCGGTTTCAAAATCTCCGCTGGATTTGGTGGCGGCCAGTTGCCGAATGGCATCGCCTGTCAGCGGCTTGTTGCCCGCCCCCTGCCGAATCAATACCCGGCCATCCATCAGGCTGTGCAGCTCGACGCTGCGCGGCACCTTGATGGCGATCACAATTGCGCCAGCCGATTCCATGACTTCCCAGCCAATCGGAATAGCCGGACGGCACAAGCCTTCGGCCTGGCGCAGCGCCGCTTCTACATCCTCTGCATACACCCGGCCCACTGGCTTGCCTTGCTCGCCTACACCCACCACCACGGTCCCGCCATCGGCATTGGCAAACGCCACCATCGCCTCGGCAATCTTGCCGGCATCAGCCTCGGCCAGGTAAGCCAACAATTGTCCAGGTGCTTTATCGCCAGTAAAGTGAGACATCCCTTTCTCTCTGTAGCAAATCTTGCCCCAAGGAAAAAGCTAGGTCAACATCGGCCAAAACATTATACCCCAATTTTAGAAATCCATCGGCCTCATTGCGCACATCGTCAACATAACCGCACGCCTCTAACGCCGAAAGCGAAAACACTGCATAGCCCGCCGTTCCCAAATCGCGCGCGGCCTGGATGCGCGCGGCAATGTGTTCAAATGGCACACATTCTCCCGCGTAGCTAACGCCAATGCCAGGCAGCACCCATCGCCCTCCGGCCCTGGCCTGAAAACCCGCCGCGGCCTCGGTCCATTTTTGCAGGTCGGTGATCACTTTTGAACTATACAGCATTGGCGCAAGCGCGTCAATGGTTCCGCTCATCGTCCAGCCTTGTGAATCCTGGTAATAGTTTTGGCAGCCTTGGGTGAATGACGGCCACACCGCCGCCGATACGGTGAGGGTGGGGCGCGCGGCATGCGTTTGGGTGGTGATGCGCGCCACAAACTGCGTCACCTGCGCCCGTTGAAAGTTGGGCCGCCAATCAGTAATGGTCAATGTTTGCGAAAGGGGATCGCTGGCGAATGCCGCCAGCGTGAACGGATCGAGCGAATACTGCTGGCCCGGATAGCGCACATTATCCAGATGGATCCCATCTACATTGTAACGGGCTACAATATCGGCCACCACATTAGCCACATGGTCTTGCACCTGCGGCACCGCCGGGCTGGCCCAGGTATATTGATTCCATTGAATGGGCATATAGCCATCGCTGGTCGGGCGATCATAAACGCGCCAAGTGTACCCCAGCCCATAGCCACTACCATCCAACAGATATGTAAAGCGGTTGAGCGCCTGCGGCGGCAAGACATCTAGCGACGGCACAAGCGCCCCATAGGTGGATGACGGGGGAGCTTGCCAGGTGGGGTAAACATTGACCCAGGCATGCACCTGCAAGCCCGCCGCATGAGCGCGAGAAATAACCTCAGACAGCGGATCCCAGCCTGGGTCTTGGCCCAAGGTTGGCCCTAGCGAGCCGGTGAGCCGCGCCGCCCACGGTTCTAGCCCCGGTGTGTAATACGCATCGCCAGCGCCGCGCGCCTGGAAAAAGATGGCATTAAAGCCGGCCTGCGCGGCAACATCTACCACGTGTTGAACATCGCTCACCGTAGGCGAAATGCCCAAGCGGGTCCAATCGTAGCGGCTCACCCACACCGCGCGGATTTCGGGCACGGTTGGGGTTTGAACCGGCCTGGCCACGAGCGGCAAATAGACATGGTAGGTGAATTGGAGCGTGCTGCTCACTATCGCCGGGCCAGGCAGGCCAACATGCTCCTGGCCTACAACCGGCATGGCCTCAACCTGTGCTTGCGCCCCCAGCCACAAGTTCAACCCCGCCAGCCATGCAACAGCAAGCAGCCAGGCGCACGCTAACCGGGGAATTCGTTTTGCCGCTGGAGAGTAAAGGGCGCCAAGCCAATCTTTAAAAGCGTAATACTGCTTCATCATTTCCACCAGGCCATTATATCACACCCCCTGTTTCGTGACTTTAATTCGTTTCCATAGTATCATTTGACCAATATGCTCGATCACAGTACGGGCAAAAATAACACCCAACTAACGATAAATGATGAACAGGAAAAGATGACACGATTAACCCTGCCCTACCGGCTGCTGTTCATAGCCACACTCATTCTGGGGGTCACCTTGCCTCTAGTCAAAGCACAAGAAGGGCCAAGCCCTTTGCTCATACCCATTGGCGGCGGCTATTCAGAAATCTATCAAGGTTTTTCGGCGGCAGCCGTGGCTAATGCCAAGAACGGCGCCGTCAAGATTCTGGTGCTGCCAACAGCCCATTCTTCTAACCCCGATTCGATCACCGAGGCTGAATTTGACGCCAACATGCAAGACGCCGAAACCCGCCGCCTTGAAATCGAACAGGCCTGCCAGCAGGCCGAGCCATCTGGCAAGTGTGTCGCCATCATCGCTCCACTTTTCACTCGCAGCGACGCCGCCTCTCAAGCTGTGTTAGACCTGTTTACCGATGACCTGTCTGCCATCTTTATCTTGGGCGGCGATCAAACCGCCGCCATGCGCGCGCTTGTGAATACACCCGCCGAGCAAGCCCTGACCGACGCCTACAACCGCGGCGTCATCATCGCCGGCACCAGCGCGGGGGGCGCGCTGCAATCTACGGCCATGCTGGGCGGCTATGCCACAAACTCGACCGCCGGCAACTCGCTGGATTTTGGCGCGGCTGACGTGTGGAACACATCCCAAAAGCGCGGCCTGCCCTTTGGCATTCAAGACGCTATTCTTGACCAGCACTTTTTTCAGCTTGGGCGATTGGGGCGTTTGCTCAACGCCATCTCTTTGCCCAATGTGCCCCATGTAGGCGTGGGAATAGATGCCTACACCGGCGTCCATGCGCCAAACGGCGCCAAGCTAGAAAAGGTCTTTGGCCTGTACACGGTGGCTGTGCTGGATGCGCAAACCTATCACGCGGCCGATGCTGTGCAATATGGCGGGCCCAACTATACCCTCAGCCTGCGCAATGTGCTGGTGCACTTGCTCGCGCCCGGCAATTCATCGTATGATCTGGTCAAGCGCCAACACTCGCTGGGCGCGCCTGCGCCCACGCTCAAGCGCAGCTTTGATGCGCTGGCGCTGCCCCAGGGGGCCGGGCCATTGCTGTTGGGCGGCAACCAGGCCGATTCGCTCGACCGGAATCCCGTCCTGGCGCGTTTTGCCCAACTGACAGGCGGCAGTCAATCCAAGATCGTGATTGTGGCCGCCGGCTATCCATCAGACCTTTCGGCCCAGACCGATGCCGACAAGTACGCGGTCGCGCTGGGCGTTAGAACACAAACCATCGTCGTTCCCCAAGACGCTAAAGAAGCGATTAAACTGCCCCCAGACCAAGACTATAGCGGCATCCTCTTTATCGGCAGAGACCAATCACTGCTCAATCCAAAACTGCTTGCGCCCATCAAAAAAGCCTGGCTGGCGGGCAAGCCCGTGATGGCCGATGCGGCGGCAGCGGCAGTGGTGGGCAAATTCTTTTCTGCGCACGGGCCGACCCCCAAAGAAACGCAAGACGCCGAAACCGTCACGCAAAAATCCTTTATCAAGGGACGCACCACCATCGCCGAGGGCATGGGCTGGCTCGACCTGACCATCGAGCCACAGGTGCTGAATGACAATCGCTGGGGGCGGCTCTTTGCGCTGGCTTACAACAGCCCCAAGCGGCTGGCGCTGGGCCTGACCGACGGCGCGGCCATTGAACTGACGGCAGAGGGAGCCAAGGCGCTGGGCAGCAATGTGGTCTTTGTGCTCGACCTGCGCACGGCCAAACTGGCGTTGGGCAGCAACAATGGTTTTGTGATTGCCAACGGCCTATTGGATGTTTTTGCCGCCGGCGATGCCATCGAGCCACACGCGGCCAATGCAAGAGCTACACCGCTTCGGGCAGCCACGCCGGCCCTGCCCACCGCAACCCGCACACCTTCACCCACCCCACCGCCAACCGCCACATCAACCCCTAGCCCCACCCCTACCTCAACCCATACACCGCCGCCGCCCACCGCAACCCATACACCTATGCCCACCACCACACCTGCCCCGCCGCCCGGCGAGGACACAAACCCTGCATTGGCCTGGGGCGCGCTGATCGTGAGCGCGGTTGCGCTTGCGGTCGTTTTGCTCTTGCGCACCAGAAAGGATTGAAGGCTCTCTCGACTTGGCGGGAAAAGCGTCCTGAGCGGAGGCCCACGGGTCGCAGTCGAAGGATGCGCACCCCCTTCGACTATGCGCCTCCTTCGACTGCGCTCAGGATGGCGCACCGCTCAGGGCGCTTTCCCGTTAAACCCAGGAGAGCCAGATTGAACACTTGATAGAAACCGCCGGCCTGCGCAGGCCGGCGGTTCTTTTTTATCTCTCCTAACCCCTCCCATAAGGGTGCCTGATGGGTGAGGTTACTCACTCATAATGCAGCGCCGCCACAATTTCTAGCCTGGCGGCTTGCCGCGCCGGGATAACGGCCGCCAGCGCGCCAAACAGCAAACCTGCCGCAATGGTCACAATGACTCCCTCGGCCGGGAAAGCATATTCCATTGGGAACCCGGCTGCATGCATGGCTTCTGCGCCCATATACCCAAGGTACAAGCCAGAGAGCAAACCAAAGGCCGTGCCGATGGCAGCCAGGATGATCGCCTCGGCCAGAATGATGGTGCGCACTTGGCGGCGCGTCGCGCCCACGGCGCGCAGCATGCCAATCTCGCGCGTGCGCTCGATGACGCCAATGGCCAGCGTGTTGACCATGGCAATAAGCGATGGAATAGCCAAAAAGATGAGCAAGGCATACAGGCTTGAAAAAGAAATGCTGAACAACTGCATGTTCTCGTCAATAAACTCTTTGCCCGCAATCAGCCTGAACTGCGGATATGGCTTTAACGCGGTCTTTATTGCGCCCTCGACCATCGCGCGGTCTGCTCCAGAAGCAAGATTGACTTGCAGCAGCACATCTTCGGTGCGGCCAAAGTCGGCCTCGATATTGGCGTGCGAGATATAGGCCGTGGCGATCTTTGAGTTCAGATAGTCGCCGGCTTGCGCCACGACATAATAAGTTTGCCGTCCGTTGGGGGTGAGCAATTCCACATTATCGCCCACTTTGATGCCTGCCACTGATGCCAGCACCGGGCTGACAATCATCTGCCGCCCCTTTGCCAATGCCTCGTACGCTGTGGCTTCATCTCCCCGGCTAAAGTTCAAGCCGCTGACCTTGGGATAGTTCACCGGATCAATGCCAAGCAGCGAAATAGCCACATCTTTTACCTGGGTGGGCGCAAAGCGCATAGTGCTCACCGTCTCAACCCCGTCCATAGCGCGCAGTTCGTCGGCCAGGCTCAGGCCGGCTCCCACATTTGTGCCCCATACGGCTATTGAGGGTGGAATAAGCACATAATCGCTGCCCAGGCTTTTTCTGAGCACGCGGAAAAAGCCCAGCGAGGCGCTGGTGAGAATTGAAGCCACCATCACCAAGATGGCCAGGCCAATCATTGTGGCCGAGGCTGTCACAGCGGCGCGCGTGGGCTGGCGCGACAGGTTGCCCTCGGCCAGTTGCGCAGTCCCCTGGCGGGCAAACAGCAGGGTCAAGAGCTTGCCAAAGATGATGGCAATGGGGTTGACCAACGCCGGGGCCGCCAGCACCAGCCCGATGACAAACAGAATGCCCCCCAACCCAATAAAGCCGACATTCTGCGTCACCAACGCTGCCACGGCAATGGCAATCATCGCTACCCCAATCCAAAATCCCCGCCCAGCCATCCGCTTGAACGATAACGCCCCCACCGCCGGGCGCAGGGCTTCCATCGGCGCGACGCGGCTGGCATTCATGGCCGGCAGCAAGCCTGCCAGCAAGGTCACACCCACCCCCATCACAATACTGCCAATCACCAGGCCAGGCGAGACCACCGGCCCGCCCATCTGTATATTGAGAAATTGCCGCAAAAAGGGATTGATCAAAGTCAGCAACATTGCGCCGAGCAAATAGCCAACCACTATCCCCACCGCTGTGCCCACCACACCCTGCACCAGGCCCTCGGCAAGGATCACGCCCAAAATCGCGCCGCGGCTTGCGCCCACGGCGCGCAACATGCCAATATCGCGCCGCCGCTCGGCTAGAATGGCGCGAAAGGTGTTGAAAATGATAAACCCGCCCATCAACAACGCCAGGCCGCCCAGCACGTTTAATATCGCCTGCGCCAGTTGCAGATTGGACAGCAATTCAGAATTGGAGGCCAGCGCGCCCAGTTGATAATCGTCGCTCAGCGCTGATTGGAGAGCAGCCAGAATCTGCTCGCGGCGCGCTGCCTGGGCGCTGTCAAAATTGGCCTCGATGGTGTTAATCTTGCCCGGCATGCCCAGCATGGCCTGCGCCTGTGATAATGTGACCAGCACTTGCTCGTTGCCTGGCAAAAGCCGCGCCGGCAAAATGCCAACAATCATCAGTTTCACTTCGCCGCTAGCCGTGGGCAGCGACAAATCCTCACCCAACTCAACACCAATGGCTTCAGCCAGGCTCTTGCTGATGACAACCACGGCGGTATCGGCCGCTTGCAAAAAACGCCCGTCCTTCACCGGGTACGAACGAAGCGCTGTGGCCTGGGCCGGATCAATGCCCACCAGTGAGATAGCTGTTATCTGGTCGGGCATGGTGGGGTCGTTGTCATAATAATCGGTCGGAAAGTTGACCGTGCGATTGAGCAGGCCAGAGACAACCCGCACGCCCTCCACACCGGCTACTTTGTCTGCCACACCGATAGGAAAGGCGTCACTCGTCTTTAGGCTGATGGTTGCATCCACCTGGCCTGCGGCAGCCAACAGATTGGCCTGGAAGGCTTGGGTCATGGCCGGCAGGATTGTGTTCATGCCAAAGATAACCAACACGCCAAACACAATCGCCAGTGTAGTGAGAAAAGTTCGTAACTTGCGCCCCAGCAAATAGCGGGTCGCTAAGGTCAAATGAATGTTCACAACTTGCTCCATATTTCGTGTTGCGTAACTTGCTCACCCTCCCGCAGGTTAGAATGCCTTTGGGTGAACAGTCGTCACTCTACCAAGCTGGCCAGCCTATCCAGGTAGCCAAACTTGTAACCTGCGGGAGGGTAGGCTGAGCAGTTAAAACAAAAACCTTTGTGTTCCTTCGTGGATAAAAAATCTATGACCCCAGGCGCTATTCGTAGCGCAGCGCCTTGATGATTTCCATGCCTGAAGCCTGGCGGGCGGGCAGCAGCGCCGCGAGCACGCCAAAGATCAAGCCGACCGCCGTCGCCGCAAGAACCCCAGCGAGCGGGAAGACATAGGCCATCTTGAATATGCCGCTTGCATTCAATCCCTGCACGAACACGTAGCTCAGATACAAGCCCGCCAGGATTCCAAACGCCGTGCCCAGCGACGCGAGCAACAACGCTTCGGCCACAATCGTCTTCCACACCTGGCGGCGGGTCGCGCCAATCGCGCGCAACATGCCAATTTCGCGCGTGCGCTCAATGACGCCAATCGCCAGTGTGTTGAGGATGGCAATCAACGACGGGAACGCCAATATGCCCAGCAGAACATAGAGCCCCACAAATAGCGAGTCGTACTGTTTGGCAAATTCGGCTGTGTACTCGTGTCCCGCCACCAGGCGAAATTGCGGATAGTCTTCCACGATTTGACCCAGCCGTTGCTCCACCAGGCCCGGGTCTGCGCCAGGCGCAAGATTGACCTGGTAGAAAATGTCCTCGCTCTTGTTGAAATCCGATCTCATGTTCGCTTGCGAGATGTACACCGTATTGATCTTCATACTCAACACTTCGCCGCCAATGGCGACGATCCGATAGTCTTGCTGTCCAGACGGCGTCGCCAGCGGGATAACATCGCCGACGTGCAAGTTCGCGCTTGCGGCGAGAATCCCATTGACGATGAGATTGCGCTCATCGGCGGCCAAGGCGTTAAAAGCCTCTTGGGCATTCCCTTTTTGGAAATCCATCTCCGAAATTTTCGGGAACTCGACGGGATCAATTCCCAGGACAACGATGGTTGTCTCGCCCGTGCCGGTCTTTAGCGAGACGGATTCAAGCGACGATTGAGCATAGCGCAACGAACTGACCACACCAACCCCGGGCACCGAACTCATCTTGGCCTTGAGAGTCTCGCTCGCGCCGACATTGCCCTTCCAGATGGCCACCGACGGCGGGATGAGCAAATAGTCACTGCCCAATGTTTTGTTAAACAGGTCCATGACAGTGCCGGTGAGACTGAACATCATTCCGCCCGCGCCCACAACAATGGCCAGGCCGATCATTGTTGCGCTGGCAGTGATGGCCGAGCGCGAAGGCTGCCGCGTCAGGTTGCCCTGGGCCAGTTCGCCCGTGCCTTCCCGCGCAAAAATCAGCGCAAGCATGGCGCCGAACAAATTCGCAATCGGCCTGACCAAAGCGGGCGCCACAAGCACCAAACCGATAAGAAAGAGGAAACCACCCAACGCAACGAGCGGGAAAAAGCCAGAGATCAATCCCACAAACGCGATGGCGACCATTACCGCACCGATAATAGTGCCTAGGCGGCTGATGCGTTGCATCGTTTCGCTGAGCGATGGACGCAAGGCTTCCATCGGCGTGACGCGACTCGCGCTCAGCGCGGGCAACAAGCCCGCCAAGAGCGTGACGCCCACCCCCAGGACAGTCGAAACAACAACCAGCGCCGGCTCGACAACGGGAGTCAGTTCCACGTTTATGAATTGTTTCATAATCGGGCCTGTTCCTGCGGTGATACCGAGACCCATCAGATAACCCAGCCCAATGCCAATCGCCGTGCCGATCACACCTTGCACCAATCCTTCGGTCAGCACGAAACCGATGATGGTGGCGCGATTCGCGCCAATCGCGCGTAACATGCCAATGTCGTGACGGCGCTCGGCGACAATCGTGCGGAAGGTGTTAAAGATGATAAACCCGCCCATCGCCAGCGTGAGCACGCCGAGCATGTTGAATATCACTCCCGCCATCTGCATCGCGCCGAGAAATTCCGAGCCGCTCGACAGCCCGCCGAGCGTGTACGTGTTCCCCAGTTGCGCTTTGATTGCATTGACGATGGCTTCGCTTTCAGCCTTGTCTTTGGTCGTGAGATTTGCCTCGATCACGTTGATGCGCTTGGGCATGTCGAGCAGTTTTTGCGCTTGCGCCAATGGGATAAGCACTTGTTCGTTGCCAACCAACGCGCGGCCCGGCACCAGACCCACCACCGTCAACTTGACAACGCCCTCGGTCGTCGGCACTTTGAGCGTGTCGTTCAGTTTCACGCCCAGCGAATCGGCCAGCCGCTCCGAAATCACGGCGACATTGCCATCGCCTTGTTCCAAAAAGCGCCCCTGCGTAATTCGATAGTCATGCAGGCTCGGCGCAAGCGTCGGATCCAGCCCGATCAGCGCCAACGCCGTGATGGTGGAATCCTTGCCGTAAAACTTGGGAGGAAGGTTGATGACGCGCTCAATTGAGCCGGCGATGACGGCAATCCCATTGATGGTTTTTATTTTGTTCAGCGTGGAGGCGGAAAAAGATTCGCCGGTCTTGTGCGTAATCATTACATCGGTCTGGCCGGAGGCCGAAAGAAGGCCTTGTTGAAAGGCGCCCATAAACGACGGCAAGTAAATGCCCATGCCGAAAATCACCATCACGCCGATGACGATGGCGAGGGTGGTGAGAAAGGTGCGCAATTTGCGCCCCATCAAATAGCGGGTTGCTAATGTCAATTGAATATTCATGACGTGCTCCACATTTTGTGATGTGTGATACGTAACAGAATACAAATCACGCGTCACGCCATACGTTTTATAACGCGGCCACTTTTTCCTTTAGCCGCTTTGTTTCATCGGCCCCATTGCCGCCCAGGCGGGTCTCGTCAACCACCTTGCCGTCTTTTAGAAAGATAATCCGGTCGGCATAGGAAGCGATGCGCGGGTCGTGTGTCACCATCAACACAGTGCGCCCCCATTCCTTGGTCACTTGTTTCAACAAAGCGGCGATTTCGTCCGACGATTTGGTGTCGAGGTTGCCGGTCGGTTCGTCGGCGAGCACGAGAACGGGCTCGGTGATGAGCGCGCGCGCAATCGCCACGCGCTGCTGCTGCCCGGCCGACAATTGATCGGGGCGGCTTGCCAGGCGATGGCCCAGCCCCACTTGGGTCAACCACTCGGTGGCCTTTTGCTTGGTCTTGGCCGAGTTGCCGCCATCGAGCAAAAGCGGAAGCGACGCATTTTCGACGGACGACAAAATCGGTATGAGGTTAAAGAACTGGAACACAAAACCGATTTTGCGGCGGCGCAATTGCGTGAGCGCGTCGTCTGACATTGCTGCAAGCAATTGCCCGTCAATGCTGACGTTCCCGTCCGAGGGTCGGTCGAGCCCGCCAAGCAAATGCAACAACGTTGATTTGCCGCAGCCGCTTGGGCCCATCACGGCCACAAACTCGCCGGCCTCTATGCTCACATTGACGTGATCGAGCGCCGTCACGGCCGTGTCGCCTGTGCCATAGATTTTGGTCAGGTTGTTTGATTGAATAATAGTCATTGCCATTCTCCTTGTCATTCTCTTTGTCATCATCCAGTCTTTTTAGGGCGGCCCCTGGGTTTGGCTTCTGGCTCTGGCAGCGGTTGGCGTTTCACTTCGTCCATCCGGGCTTCAATCATATCCAACCAGCGCACGTCGGCCTCCAGGTGCATAATCACTTTGTCTAAAAAAAGTATTTGGGCCAGTTCGGTCTTGGGGTCAATCTGGCTTCGTTGGGCAGTCACCTCGTGCAAATCTTGATAGAGCTTGGTCCGTTGGATTCGAATCACCTTGTAGGGATCGGCTTTGTCTACAGCCAGGCACACCATCAGCTTGATAAAAAACTCGTCCCGCTGATGGTCGCCATCCACGCCGCTCTTGAACCACTCTTCAAGCTCAGCCTGACCGGCCGGGGTGATGGCATAGATGCGCTTTTCCGGGCCACCCTCTTGTTCTTGAGCCTCCTCGGCAACAAGTCTGCTGTCTTGCAATCGCGCCAGGGTAGCATAGATTTGGGCGGGTTTCACATTCCAATTTTGCTCCCCCCCCACCATAGCCTCAAAAGCGGCTCTAAGCTCATAGCCGTGCCTGGGGCGTTGGGCCAATAACCCTAGTAAAGCATTGCGAACTGACATTTAATAATATATTCTACAAGTTCATAATTTCCAGAACAAATATACACCCAGTTACTAGTTTTGTCAAGAGCATAAGTATGGCTATTCCGTCTTTTTGGTTATCATAGATTCAGCGTCAATGGCTCGAGTCTATGCTAATTTTATTGTCTATTTCAATAGTTCCGCTACTCGCATTGAAATACAAGTGTGATATAATAAAATGCAGTGCCGCAAAAGTTGCTATCCACCCTCACCCTAGCCCTCCCCCTACAAGGGGGAGGGAACATGCTCCCTCTCCCCGGCGGGGAGAGGGCAGAGGTGAGGGACAAACCCGAAAAGCAAGTTTTGCTCCATTGCAATAAAACCAATTGAGGAGGCTTGTGCATAAATCTGTCAGTGCGATTGTATTGGTAATATTGCTTACAAGCGGCTGCCGATTCCTGGGCATAACTCCGCCACCCCGCTTTCCTCAACTGGATGAACAGTTAATTGCTGGCCCAGGAGGGTATGATCGCCTGCGTTGGAGCCCAGACGGACGCTACTTGGCTTTTATAAATGACCTCAAAGAAGAATTAGTTGTATATGATTTTACACTTGATAAAAGCTGGCCCGCAGCGACTCATGTCTATATGGGTGTCGAATGGGACTTTGCAGGTCACTTGTCATATATTCGTTATCGCCCTGATTTGAGTGGCAGCCCTTTCCCTGCTATTCATGACCTACATTTGGTAGACAAAGATGGCAAGAATGATCACGTCATCTTCAATAATTTGCATAGTCCGGGTGATTTTGCCTGGTTCAGAAATAGCCAACAGTTACTTATCGTGCACACCGAAGCCGATGCTCACACTTATAACGGCGATATCTATTTGCTTGATGCAACTGCTGGCACCGAGAAACTGTTGATTTCACGCCAAGAATTGGGGGTGCGGTCCATAATAACTCTGGTTCTCTCGCCTGACGAAACAAACTTGCTCATCTATGGTGAGCGGGGAGAACAATACAGTCACACTCAACCCCTGTTCCTTCTATATGATCTTGAGGGTCAACAAGTGGTCAAAGAGATTGCTGTTGAACAATTACTACCCAGATTAAAGGATTATCCCACCGTTCGAGGAACCTTCTCTGGTCAACGACCCAATTTTGTCGAGGTGAATGGCAAGCGGTGGGTTATCAGTACCGTCAATGCACCTGAGGGCGAATGTTATAATTACGCATTATTCTTTCTGAATATTGACGACATATCCAAGAATTTTTGTATTCCGACGGTAAAAGGTATAGTGAGCGAAGTAGCCATTTCACCTGATCTATCCAAGATAGCTTTTTTGACTGTATCTGGGCCTAGTGTTTTTTATGTAATGGTAGCTGATCTCACGCCAGAATACCGAGAGCGTCTTGAGATGCGATAAGCTTGACAGCACACGGACGCGAACCTACGCCTATCCACAGGACGCAAGGGCGCAACCCGCGCTGTTTTTCATCCCTTCGCCTTCATCCTTCCGCCTTTTCTGAATCGCTCAATCAGTGTCTTTGTCGCTAAAATCCCCTCTACCGGATCACCCTCACCCTCATATTCGATGCTGATGGTCCCATCATAGCCGGCCGCTCCCAGCGCCCTCAGCGCAGCGTCATAATCAATCTTGGTTTCTTGGCCATCGGCGTCAAATGCATACGACTTGGCATGCACGTGGTTTGCCAGCGGCGCGAGCAGCCTGATACCCTCTTTAAATTGCCCCTCGGCAAAATTGCCAAAATCCAGGCAAACACCCACATTGGGGTGATTAATCGCCTTGACCATATCTGCCAGCACCTGGATATTTTCACTCAGGCCAAAATGGTTTTCCACGGCCAGCTTGAGGCCCGTAGTGGCAGCAACCACGGCAACATTGCGCAGCATATCAGTGGCGCGCTTTACGCCGGTCACGTCACCCGCTTGCCCGCCAGTCGTAAGGCGCACCAACGGCGCGCCCAGGTAACGGGCAGCCTCTAGCGCGGTGGCAAGGCGCGCCATCTGCGCCTTGCGCGCTTCGGGGTTGGCCAGGGTCAGGTCAGTATCTACCACCCAACACGCCAAACGGGCGCCCGCCCGCAGGCGCTCTGAGCGCAACTCGTACAAGGTCTGCCGGCCATAGTCTGGCTGAGCTTTATGAGGATCTGGCGCAGACAGACGTTTGGCCAACAGCCGCGCTATTGGGCCGGGGGGTTTGGGCAACAAGAACATCTCTAGCAGCTCGACGTGCATAAAGCCAAGTTGGGCCACCCTACCCGGCACGTCCACCTGCCTCATTTTTCCGGCGTAGAGCGCCTGGTGAAAGCTCCAAGCTGAAACTGCAATTTGCATATCGCCTAACCTCTCTAGCAAACCGATATAGTATCTTGTCAGTCAAATCTTTGCTTTTCCGGCAAAGAAAATTCACCACAAAGATCACAAAGGAACACGAAGGGAAACTCTAGAGGGCACCTTTGTGTCCCTTGGTGTACTTGGTGGTAAAAATGCCCCCTGTTTGGTTCCGGCTTGGCCGGGTTAGGGATATCGGTCTGCCTAATCCAAAAACTCGAATACGATGCGATTAAACACCTCTGCCTGGTCAATGGGTGTGGCATGGCCACTATCGGCAACAATCTCTAGCCGCGCGCCAGGAATCTGCTGCGCCAACAGGCGCTTGGCGCGCAAGGATACCGTGGTATCACGATCACCGGCAATGACCAGCGTTGGGCAGGCAATCTGGCGCAATTGCCTCCGCGCGTCAAACGCGCGCACGGCTGCTATGCAGCGCCGATAAGCCGCCGGGTCATTGGCGGCAATGCGCTCTTGAGCCATCTGGCGCAGCGCCGCTTGTTCTGGCTTGGGGAACAGCCGCCGCGCCACCAGTCGGGCCTGCATAGGCAAACCAAAGAAAGAGAGCACGCTCATGCGGAGCACCAACATCATTGCATCAATCGGGCTGCCCAGGTCTATCCGCGCAAAGGTATTCACCAGCACCAGGCACTTGAGCCGCTGCGGAAAATCCAGCGCCAACTGTTGCGCCACGCAGCCGCCCAGCGACAGCCCGATGATGTTGGCCTGCCACACATCTAGCACATCCATCAACGCTGCCACATCCAGGGCAAACAGCGCTAAACTGTAAGACTCGTTGGGCTTGGCGCTGCGTCCATGCCCGCGCAAATCAAGCGCAATCATGCGAAAGCGCTGGGCCAGAGGCTGCATTTGCAGCAGCCAATCGTCACTGCAAGAACCCAGGCCATGCAGCAAGATGACAGGCTCGCCGCTGCCGGTTTCGTCATAATACAAATTGATACGGTTGGCTTGAACAAAAGGCATGGTAACTATCACTTGGTGATCATCACCTGGTGATCATCACTTGGTGATCATCACTTGGCAATCATCACTCGTACTTGAATCGCCAGATTCCTACAATAAAAAATCCCGCCGCAAACAACAACAACACAGCCACTTGAGGCAGCACTTGCGCCGCGCCCGACCCGCGCACAATGACATCTGTAAAGCCCGCCATCGCCCACGAGGTAGGCAACAGCCTGACCGCCGTCTGATAAACCGGCGGGGTCACTTCGAGCGGCCACCACGCCCCGCCCAAAGCCGACAAAAGCATTGACAGTGCGACAGTGGCATTGGCCGCCTGGGCCGTCGTTTTAACAAGCGTAGACAACAACAACCCCAGCGAAGTAGCCGCCAGCGCATAAGACAGCGCTACCAGCGCCAGCGCCAGCGGGTCGCGCCCCCAGTTCACGCCAAAGGCCGCCCAGCCAAATAGGATCAAAATCGCCATTTGCACCAGCCCCACGCAATAATGCCCCAAAAGCTTGCCGCCCAAGATGACGCCTCTGGAAGCTGGCATAACGATCAACCGCCGCAGCGTGCCCAACACACGCTCGTAGACCAACACAGTTGACGTGCCCAGAAACGTGATGAGCGTCCACGAAACCATTTGCCCGGGCGACGATTGGGCAAAACCCTCGACCGCTTGCGCAACCGCCTGCGTAGCCTGATGGGTCTTGACTGTGGCAGCGGGCTGCTCCAGCGATTGGCGGGCCAGTTGGATGGCCTGCTGGAAAAAAGCCTGCTTTTCGGCCTCTGACGCAAACGGCTGGATTTTTTCGGCTTCGGCAACGCTGGCCTGCGCAATAGTGACCAGGCTGCCCACGCGCGACACCTCCGCTTCTAGTGTTTGCCAGGCTGCCAGCGCGCGGTTATCGGGCGAGGTGCGCACTAACAACTCTACCGGCTCGCCATCGAGCACGGCCTGGCTAAACCCGGCCGGCAGGCTGACGATAGCCGCAACATCGGCATTGCCTAGCATAATCTCGGCCCGCGCCATCGTCGTAGACTCGATGCGCACAACATCCGATGCTTCCAGCGCAGCGCGCAGCTCGGCGGCAAGCGCCCCGCCATCCGCATCTACTATTGCCACGGCCAGGCGCGAGTCTTGGTCTTGCGCCGTGCCGCCCAATCCCAGGCCGACAATTACGGTAAAGATCACTGGCGCAACCAGAAAGAATACCCAGTCCATTGGACTGTCAAGTTGAATTTTAAAATCGTGGATGGCCAAAGCCAATAGCTTGCGCATACTTTTTCCTGAAAAATTTTTGGATTTATTCTATCTGCCGGCGGAATGCAATTATAGAGACCACAAAAAATGCCGCGCCCATCCCCACCAGAACCAACAAATGCAGCCCAATGCCCGCCACATCTGCGCCTTGGGCCACCTGGGTAAAGGCTTCCAGGCTCCAAGTGTTGGGAGTGATATAGCTGAGCGTCTTGAGCCAAGGAGGGAACATTGTGCGCGGGAAAAAATGCCCGCTGATGGCGCTAGACAACAACACCAAAGCGCTGCCATACTGGTTGGCTTGCATCGCCGTGCGAGAGAGCGCCGCAACAGCCAGGCCCAAGCTGGTCATGGCGGCCACGGTGATAACCAACAATACTAGCAGCGGCAGCAGCGCGCCCCACTGGACGCCTATCAGCAAGGCTGTGGCGGCAACCAGCGCCAACATTTGCAAAACGCCGATAGCAAATGAACTGGCAATCTTGCCGGCAATGATTTCTGCCGCCGAGGAGGGCGTGCTCAACAGGCGCGGCAGCGTGCCCATCTCGCGCTCGGTCAAGATGGTGCGTGTGCGCGAGGCCATGGCAAAGGTCAAAAACAAGATAGCCATGCTGGGCGCGTAATAACTCAACCAGTCAAAGGCCGGTTGCCCGGCGGCGGTTTCTTGGCGCAGCGCGATGGGCCGGGTTTCAATAATCTGCTGCGTCACGCGCTGGCCAATTTGCTCGCCGACTGAAAGGGCCTGAGCCGGCGGCAGTCGCCCGGATGTAACCAGTTGTTCCATGCTCACCGCCACTCCTGCTGCGCTGGCATTGCTCAATACCACAAAGCGCTCCACAATGCCGCGCACCACCCCGCTGCTGATAGGCCGGGCCGGGTTGGCGTACACCTCAATTTGGGCCGCTTGTTTTGCCAACGCTGCCGGCAGCGTCAAGCGCTCGCTCAAGTCGGCTGGGATAATCACCACGGCCGCGATTGTATCTGCATCGGCGGCCGCGCGCGAGGCGGCTTCGTTTGCGCTGACGATAGGCTCGACCATGTCGGCCAACTCGTCCGATTGAAAAACCTCAATGAGCCGCCGCCCCATTTCACCCGTATCATAGTTGACGATATGCACAGAAATATCACTTAGGGGCGTGTTGCCCGATCGGCCAAACGCAAACAGCATCGCCAGCGTCAATCCAAACGGCGTCACCAGCATAAAGAGCAACGCCGCCTTGTCACGGAATGCAATGATCAGATCTTTCCAGGTGATGGCCCAAACCTTTTTCATAGCGGCCTAATCTCGCAATGCCCGGCCCGTCAGGTGCAAGAAAACAGCCTCCAGGTTCGGCTCTTGGATTTCCACCGAACGCACCCGGACGCCCGCCGCGCTGAGGATAGAGATGACTTTTGGCAGCGCCTCTTCGCCAGAGCTTGCCAGCAGCTTGAGGCAGCCATTATCTAGCGTGACTTGCGAAACACCGCCCATAGCCACAATTTTGTCTGTCAGGTCGGCAGAGATGGTTCCACTGGCCAGCATCAGGGTAATAGCATCGTGCTGTCCCACCACGCGCGTCAACTCTTGTTCGCTGCCCAGCGCAATGAACTGGCCGTGGTCAATGATGCCGATGCGCTCGCTCAGTTCGCTGGCCTCTTCCATATAGTGAGTGGTGTACAAAACCGTCATTCCCTGCCTGTTCAGGTCTTTGACCATGTCCAGGATGTTGCGGCGGCTTTGCGGGTCAACGCCAACCGTCGGCTCATCCATGTAGACGACCTTGGGTTTGTGCAACAGCCCCACGCCAATATTGACGCGCCGCTTCATGCCGCCAGAGTAGGTTTCGATGCGATCTGAGGCGCGGTCTTGAAGATTAATTTGCTCCAACACCTCATCTACGCGCAGCGCCAGTGCTTTGCCGCCCAGGCCATACATTTGCCCCCAGAAAACAAGGTTTTGCCTGGCGCTCAATGTTGGGTAGAGCGCAATCTCTTGCGGCACCACGCCAATATTCTGCTTGACAGCCATGGGGGCCTGGATGATAGAATGGCCAGCCACCCAGGCATCGCCGCCGGTGGGCTGCAAGAGACAAGACAACATTGAGATGATGGTGGTCTTGCCGGCGCCATTTGGCCCCAACAGGCCAAAGATTTCACCCTGGTAGATTTCAAAACTCACGCCATCAACTGCCCGGACGCCGTTGGGTGGATTGTATTGTTTGGCCAGGTCTTGGGTTTTTACAATTGTTTCCATATATTCCTTTACCCAACAAGATTTTCACTCGCCCATAAGCTGCACCACAAGCTCTCGCCGCCGTGGGCGAATGTCAAAATCCACATAGATGATCTGCTGCCAGGTGCCCAGCGTCAATTGGCCTTCTATAAACGGCACCACCAGCGACGGCCCCAGCAAAGCCGCCCGCACGTGGCTATGGCCGTTACCGTCGTGCCAGGTTTCCTCGTGAGCATAAAACTGCTCGGGGGGAGCGATCTGGTCGAACAGGCGTTTGAGGTCGCTGACAGCGCCCGGCTCAAATTCAATCGTCGTCAAGGCGCTGGTGCTGCCGGGGCAAAACAGCGTGACCGTTCCTGCGCGCAACCCTGCCTCGCGAACTATCTGCTTGACCGCACTCGTAATATCCTGCACATCAGCGTTGCCGTGTGTCTGCAAAGAGATTTTTTTGCTAATGACCATGTTCTCTCCTGATGGCTAAATCATAGCACAAACGAGGAGAGTGAACAAGATGACAGATCGAATAGTTTTCATCAGCGGCCAAAGAATTTTGATCACGCTCAGGGGTGCAATCGCTGAGACTAGGGTTTGTCTCAAAACCTGCATAGCTACCGTATCCCCATACAGTAGCGGCAGGTATGGGGATACCTGCCTATGGGTTTTGAGACGGAAACGAGACTAGGGTAAAATGCAGCGCAGGGGCCAGGCTTGCTCTTGGACCAGGATAGGGCTTTCCCAAAGTCGGAAAACAAGACTCTCAGCCCACATCCACGTGGGCGATTTGCGCTTGAAATGATCAGCCCAAGCCGCTTTTGTCAATGTGTTGAACAAGCTAAAGCTCAGGGTATCCCGGTGTTGAGCGAAGAACAAGGCATCCTAGTGGCGGTTTTGTTGCGAGAATTGGAACTGCCAGGGCCGCGCAAAACTGTTGATCAAATCATCGCTGCCGCCGAAAAAACCATCAGTATGCGGCTCGCGCATTGAGGCATCGGCTGAACCCGTTTACGCAAAACAGTTGTTCGCCTAGTGGTTTCCGCTCAACAATCGCCTCAGTGAGCAGGGTACTGGCAAGCTCTTTTAAAACTGTTATCCAATTTGACATTTGGGGACAGTAGCGTTATGATTAAATAACATAACGCCAAGTTCCATACCATAAACATGCAACTCTCTTGCCTGCTTGCGGCATTGATCGCTTTTGCAATTTTGCCAAACCTCCTGGTTGTTGTTGATTTTCCTTTGAAACGCTGCGGTCTATATAACAATGCCAAATTTCACCGGAGAAAAGAAACGACCCATACCCCAGAGATTGACCGATAACAAAATTCAAAAATGGCAGAGATATACGATATTTACGAGGAGCGTGAATTACTAACGTTCAAGGATGGGGAAAAAAATAATGCCCGGCATCCTATAGTCAAAGAGGCGCCATTAACCATCATGCTCAATGGGGAGGAACTGGCAACTTTGATGTGCTCGCCACATTCATTTGAATTGCTGGCTATCGGGTTTCTGGTGAGTGAAGGGGTGCTCCAAAAGCGCGCCGAGCTAAAGGACATTGCGTGCCACCCGGAACAGGGAGTCGTATGGGTGAATACGCTTGATGGCGCAGCGCGGACGAATGGTTTCCTAAGGCGGAATTTTGCCAGTTGCTGCGGGAAAGGGCGGCCTGCTATGCACTTTCTCAATGATTATGAACAAATACAACCGATCTCCCACATGGCACACTTTACAGTGAAAGAATTGCTGGGTTTTGTTGCATTGCTTGATGCGCAGGCGAAAATCTTCCGACTTACGGGCGGAGTTCATAAAGTAGCTTTGGCGCATAGAGAGAGTTTTATTGTCAGCTATGAAGACATTGGCCGCCATAATGCCCTTGACCGTGTACTGGGTTACACGTTTCTCAATATCATTGATACTTGCGACAAAGCGGTTATATTAAGCGGTCGTATCGCTTCAGAGATGTTGACCAAGGCAGCGCGGCTAGGTGTGCCGGTTGTGGTTTCTCGATCAGCGCCGACCTGCCTGTCCATAGACCTGGCTGAACAATTGGGGATTACGTTGGTGGGTTTTGCCCGGGGAAACGGCCTGAATGTTTATACGCACCCTGGCAGGATTATAGAATGAACCCTGCCAGGCAGGATGCGCTACAAATGAATACAATTTGCCATTACACCGTCGAACAATATATTGACAAACTCACCGAATTCCATAGCAATTTGGCCCCAGGCGTCTTGGTGGGCGGATTTATGGTTGACGCCGCTGTAAGAAGAATGACGGCCTACGAGTTTTTCGACGCGATATGCGAATCTGCCTCATGCCTCCCCGACGCCATACAGATCCTCACTCCCTGCACCATCGGCAACGGCTGGCTCAAAATAGTCAACACAGGCCGCTTTGCCATCGCTTTGTATGATAAAAAAAGCGGCGATGGAACCCGCGTCAGCATGGATGCCTCAAAACTGGGCCCATATCCGGAAATTAAAAAATGGTTTATGCACCTGACATCGAAGCAAGAGCAGGATAAAGACGCGCTGATAGCCGAGATCCAGGCTGCCGGGCGCGAAATTTTTTCAATAAAAAACGTCAGGGTTTCGCCGACGCTTTACGGCAAACGCGCCAGCGCCCCCATCGCGTTGTGCGCGTCGTGCGGAGAAGCGCATCCCCAAAACGGCAGCGCGCTGTGCCTGGCGTGTCAGGGAATGAATCTCTACGTCAATGGTCTCGAACAGAGTGAAAAAACATCACAGTGTAAAAGTTAAAAAGGAGAGATGCCATGATTAGACTTTCCCGTTTGGGCGTTTTTTCGCCCAAAGCATCGGATTTCCAACAAGACACAATTTGTGGTATAAGAGTCTTAGCATCCGCGGAGCATGTCCGAGATTATGGATGCTGAGGCAAATCTATGAACGCAAAAC
>JBGSMF010000333.1:0-12475 GCA_041740315.1 Thermoflexales bacterium | reverse complement strand
ATACCTGCCTATGGGTTTTGAGACGGAAACTAGCCTAGTGAGATCAAGCAAAGTTTTGCCCGCTCACAGTTTACCAGCGCCTTTGAGGCCGCCAGCGCCAGCTTTCAGTTGGCAGCGGCCGTGGCCGAGTATGCCGAAATCTTGCGCGAAAGCTATTGGGCCAAGGATTCGAGCATGGAAAACGTAAGGCCTGGCGCAGCGTGTAAAGGAAGCTATGCCTAGCGACGCCGATGTGGCCGAGTTCGCGCAACTGGTCAGCCGCGCCGTCCAAATTGCGGCTGGTCACTAATTGTAAACCTCCCGCAGGTTTTTTAACCTGCGGGAGGTTTTTAGTCACTGCTGCCCGGCCCGATAAAGGCGCCGGGGGGAATAATGACGCTCTTGGGAATGACGACAATGCCGTCTCGCACAACCCAGTTGTCGGTATCAATGTCTGTGCCAGGCGGGAATGGCTGTATCACCACCCCCGCGCCCATTCGAACATTCTTGTCAATGATGGCATTTTCAATCTGGCAGCCAGCGCCAATGCCCATCGGAGTAGCGCCCGGCAGGGCCTGGTTGAGGTTGTCGTAATAATCGGCGCCCATCAAGATTGTGTTGTTAATCTTGACCCCCTCGGCAACCTGGCTGCGCAGGCCCACAATCGAGTGGTGAATCTCGGCCCGCCGGATGCGGCAGCCTTCGGCCAGCAGCACGTTGTGCAGCGTGCTCTCTTCGATGGCTGAACCGGGCAAGAAACGCGCGTGGGTGTAGATGGGGCAATCTGAATCGTAAAAGTTAAAGGGGGCATTGGGCAGCGTCAGGGCCAGGTTGGTTTCGTAAAACGAGCGAATTGTCCCAATATCTTCCCAGTAGCCATCAAAGTCAAAACCAAAAACGCGCAGCTTGCCAATGGCCTTGGGAATTACATCGCCGCCAAAATCCTCCAGCGTTGTGTCTTGCAAGAGATCAATCAAGACATCGGTATTGAAAAGATAAATCCCCATCGAGCCTAGATAGGGCCGGTCAGGATCGTCACGGCTGACAAAATCGTCCAGCACGGTTGGGTCCTTGGGCTTTTCGGCAAAGTTTGTAATGTGCATGTTGGCATCTCGCTTGAGCAGCCCAAAGCGCGCTGCTTCCTGGCGCGCCACCGGCTGAACCGCCACGGTGATATCGGCCTCGTTCTGCCAGTGAAATTCGGCCAGGGCGGCATAGTCCATGCGGTACAGGTGATCGCCGGCCAAGATCAAAACGTGCGCGGCATGAGTCGCCTTGATTTCAAACAGTTGCTTGCGCACAGCATCGGCTGTGCCCTGGTACCAATCGGCGCTGCTCAGGGTTTGCTCGGCGGCCCAAATTTGCACCCAGCCGGTGTGGAAAACATCAAAATTATAGGTCTGGGTGATGTGCCGGTGCAGTGAGACCGAGTTGAATTGGGTCAAGGCTGCAATTTGATAAATGCCGGAATTCAGGCAATTGCTGATGGGAATGTCTATCAGGCGATATTGGCCGGCAATGGGGACGGCCGGCTTGGAACGCATCTTGGTGAGCGGGTACAGGCGGCTGCCCCGCCCGCCGCCCAAGATTACGGCCAGAATTTTGTTGAGAAAAGACATTGCGCGCCTCCTTGGTGTTGTGAGTTTAACTATTTGTCGTCTGTTTTCAAATAGTCACTGCTCAGCCTACCCTCCCGCAGGTTACAAAATTGGCTGCCTGGGCGGGCTGGTAACCCTGGTCAAATCATGCTGGCTTATCCACAAGCGATCAAACCTGCGGGAGGGTGAGCAGTTACTTTAAATATTCATCTCGTATGGCTTGCACCAATACCTCAAAAGCTCGGCCGTCCTCGATATGACCGGCAAAGCGCCACATCGGCTGGACGATCAGCAGGTCGGGATTGCTGGGAGAAATAGTTTGCCTGGCTCGGGCCGCAATGGGTACAACATAATAGGTCAGTTCTACCTTCTCAACTGTAGCGTGAGCTTGGAGTGTGCGGGCCTGCCAATCCCACATGGCGACGGGGGTAGTATTGGCCTGTGATGTGCCTTCCAGCCCGGCTGGTTCGGCTTCTGGCTGTGTTTGCAGGGTTAACCATTCCAATAATGGGTAACCTTGCTCTGTGCGTTTGGACTGCCAGGCCCAGCCCTCAACTGCTAACCCATCTGGCAGGTCATCTGGCGTATAGAGTAATATAAACTCTTGGCCCTTGTCTTCACGCAGTAAAACAAGTTCTCCCCGGCGTTGTATAGTCCCCCGGAATTCTATGGTTCGGGTATCAGCCTCCAACGCTTGCCATCCTTCTAGTTTCAGGCTCGTGCCTCCGGCAGCATCTTGTCGTGTTTGTCCCCACAGGTGCAAAGACTGGATTACCTTTTGTTGCCCCATCTCTCTCAGATCATCCGCAGAACCTTGCACCCTCATGCTGTTGATTTCTATCACAGGCAGGCCGGTATGCTCGACTGGCTCGTAAATCTCTGGCACGCCGTATACATCAATGTGCTGGCCAGGGTGATATTGTGGTCGCCAGCGATTGGGTGTTGGCATAGGGTCAGGCTCGCCTGGCCCAGTGATATAGAGGCTATATAGCGCCAGGCGGTCGGCTATATCGGGGCGAAGCAGCACCTCCCACGCCTCTTGCGCCGAGCGAATGGGATAGTGCAAGCCGGGTTTCAGTTCCAATGGCCAATATGCCAAGAACAATGTTTGCCCATTGGGTATGACAAAGGCCAAGATAGCAATATTGGGAAAGGGGGAAAAAAAATCGCCCACAGCTGAGGCTGTATGCACAGGGTAGCCTTCTACCAGGTAGCCTAGGCATACCAGGCTTATTTCTTGTACAGGGCATGGCTCTATGTAGAAAGGAAATTCGGGCCAGCCATGCTTTTGCACAAAATCCTTGATGATAGGCTGGGCTTGTTCAAAGGGCAGCGAAGGATAAGATGATATATCTTGCAAGCTGCGATTAAAGTAAAAAACTGCCGCGCCTGCAAAAATTACTCGCTTTTGGTCGCCCAGAACGATATAGGTGTTTCCATACGAGTTGCTGGTATAGACCTCGCCCTCTACCCCAAAGCGGCTGGCCCAAAGTTTTGCCTCTTCTATGGTAGGCAGAGGGGGGTCTTGCTGCTGAAAGACCCGCGCCTGGCGCGGGGCGGGGGGCAATGTGGTTTTAAGCACGAATTCGATATCGCTTGGCACGCCGCGGCGGCTATCTATACCGGCGTCAAGAGTGTAGGGGCTAAGCATTTCCATTAAAGGCAAGCGTGGCAGGTCTTGGCCGGGGAACAGCACGCGGGTGCCCAACAGGAATAAAACAATGACAGCGCCTAACCCTGCCAGCCCAAGGGCAACACGGTAGAGTGCCTTGTGCTTTTTCAACCAGTCAACCAGGTCCTGCCCGTAGCAAAAAGATGCCCAGCGTCGAGGCTTTTGATTGCGGCCAAGTGACGTTTCCAGGCTGGCTACAAAGGCGCTTTCGGGCGCGGCTTTTTCTGCCATCGAGACTAGCTCATCGGCCAATTTGGCTTCTGCTATAGGCACACTGAACGGCAAGGGAACCTGAAGCCCACTCAGCCGGGTGGACAAAAAGTTGTCCAGTTCCTCTGCTGCTAGAGTTTCATTTCGATCTCGATCCATTCTTGAGTCTCTTGTACAGAAGTAAGCCTTTCTTGCAAATTGCGCAGCGCCTGGCGCAGCATCAGCTTGGTACTCGCTTCGTTGTTGTCTATGACCTGGGCTACCTGGGCGGCGCTCAGACCGGCAAAGATGCGCAGCGCCAGCGCATCGGCAAGATCGGCGGGCAGGGTTGACAAAGCGAGGGTGAGGTTGAGCAGATGAGCTTGGGGATCGGCGGATAGCTGCGCTTGGGGGGGAGCAGTGGCAAGCGAGTGTTCTCGCTGCAAATAGTTGCCCAGTTCGCGCCGGGCGATCCCCAGCAGCCATGATGCAAAGGCAGTATCGCCTTGGTAGCGCGCGATTTGATTGTAGGCCAATTGGAAAACTTGGGCTGTCAACTTTTGCGCCTCGGTCGCGCTTCCCAGACGGATCAATACATAGCGGTAGACGCGCTTTACGTACTGGCGATAGAGCTTGATAAAAGCTGTCCTATCCTGGGGGGCTTGTTGCGCCAGGATTTCATCCTCTTGGTCTAGAGTTGCCACTAGGGCTTGGCTGTAGCCGGTCTCAAACATCTTGCTCTCTGGTTGAAGCGGTCTGGATGAATTTCTTGAATCGTTTCTCAAATTCGCGCCGGGGCAGCAGCACACGCCGCTTGCAGGTGGCGCAGACCAGCCCAATATCTGCGCCCAGCCGCACCACGGTCCACTCATATCCGCCGCAAGGGTGAGGCTTGCGCAGTTGCACCACATCGCCCAAATGCAATTCAGTCACTATCGAATCTCCACCTGGGTCAGCAGCAGCGCGTCGCCTGTTCCCCCCTGCGTGATGGGCAGGCGGTTGCCCCTCAAATCATACAAGCCCACCATCAGGCTGTATCGCCCTGGCTTGGCATCTACCGGTATGAGAACCCCATAGCGATCCATAATTGTCTGCCCAGGCTGCCAGATGGTCGTGGGCACCAAATTAGCTCCCGGCTCGCGATCAACTTGTGTTACGATTTGTCCCCCGCTGTCGGTGACATGCACAAATACCTTGTAACGCTCACTGATGGGCGCGCTGGCTTGCCAAAAGATCGCCAGTTGCATTACATTGCCTGCGGCCAGGTCTGGCGTAAGCAGCGTATAGCCGCTTAGGGTAATGTTTTCACCCAGGCGCGCCGCTAGTGGATATTGCGGTGTATCGGCTATTGCCTGGGGAACTGCATAGATTGCCAGCCGGACCTTGCCCCACCAGTCTTCGCCAGCTTTGTAGGTGTGCTGCATCAGCCATAATTCATACACGCGCTGCGGATCAGCCTCGGCGTCGCCCCAGTATAGCACAAACAGGCGCGAGTGTGCCGCGATGATCTTGCCTAGTTCTATCTCTACCTCAGTTGGGTTGGGCGGCCGCGCGCGGGCCAGGGGATATACACGCTCGGCGTCGGCATAATAATAGGTGAATACTTCCCATTGATTGGGCGCAATGAGCAGCACAGCGTCGCCTGGGCGCTCGATGCTGCGAATGTGCTGTACTATGCCGCGATAATCGTCTCGCGCATAGCTGGGGTTAAAATACAAATTCGATAGCGACAGCACCAGCGGCGCAGCGGCAAGCACCGCCAATGCCGCTATGGTTATCCGCATCAGTCGCATCAGGCCTTTGGGGTTGACTGATTTTGCTGCCGTAGCCTGCCAGGCGCTAACGAGGCCATGCCCCAGCAGCAAACAAAGCGGCGCGGTAGAAATTAGCATAAACTTGAGATAGGCCTCGCGATACAACCCCAGGCTCAAGATCAGCGCCACGGGTGCCAACCACCAAAGGGCGAGGAACCCAACTTGCCGCCTATATTCTGCTTGTTTGGCTGTCCACAGGCTTGCCAATATAAATATTGCCGCCACAGCCATGCCGGCTTTTGCTTGCGAGGTGGGCAAGGTAATGCCATAGATAAAGAGGCGCAGAGTATCTAATAACGCGACCCCAAGTTGGTGCGATTGAGGCTGTACCTGCCAACCGCCCATGCGTGAGAGCGCCACAGGCAACCAGGGTAAATACAATAGCAGGATGGCTAGCTGTATTGCTGCCCAAACCAGCGCGCGCCGCACCAGCTGTTCTCGCCGCGTAATCAGGCCAATGACCACAGCAAGATTGTGGACAAATAAAATGAAGGCAAAGGTGTATTGGGTGTACAATCCGGCTGCCGAAACAAGGACGTACAGCGCCGCCAGCGTCAGACGCAGAGATTTTGTAATTTGTAATTTGCAATTTGAAATTTGTAATAGCAGGTACGTGGACAGCGCCGCCCACGCTGCCAGCATGGCGTACATGCGCGCTTCTTGCGAGTAATAGATTAGAAATGGGTTGGTCGCCGCGATGAGCGCAGAAAAAAACGCTGCGGGCTTGCTAAAGAACTGTCTGCCAATGAGATAGATCAGCCAAACCAGCAGCACGCCGAAAACAACTGAAAGTGAGCGCAGGGTAAACTCGCTGTGCCCTACGACGGCGCGCCAAAAGTGCAGCGTGTAATAGTACAAGGGGGGGTGAATGTCGCTGGCAGTGCCGATGGTGATGGCTTGTAGCGCGCGTTCGGATAATCGCGCCGAGTTGCCTTCGTCGTTCCAAAAACTCTGCGCGTCAAGCTGATAAAAGCGTAATGCGGCTGCTACCGTGAGCACAAGGATACAAGGGAAAAGCGCCATGAGACGAGTGAACAGTCGCCGCGTCGCTGCATCACTTGCCGCTTGCATAGCGTTTAAACGCCTCGTAAACTGGCAGTGGAGTAAAATCTGGCTCGACCAGCCGAAAGTAGTAGAATGACTGTCCCTTTTCCGCATCAGAGGCGCGCTTGAAAAACCACGTAAAGCTCACTCCCACCCAGGGCCATTCTTGCTCAATCCGCTGATAAGCACGAACCAGGTATTCGGCCTGCTGCTCTGGCGTCACCTGTCCAAAACGTTCCCACATGCCATCTTCGGGCAATGGCCCTGGCACTGCATTCCAGTTCATCTCACTGATCCAGATAGGTTTTTGAGCATCACCGTTATTTACCATCACATCGCGCAGGTACACAGGCCGCGCAAATGTCACGTGGTTAAAGCGCAGCCGCTGGTCGGTTGGCCCAGAATCCAAGCCGTAATCATTGGCGCTTAGCACGTCAAAGCACTGGCCTGCGCCGGCCTGGTACATGCGCTGCAAAAAAACAATGTCGTTCATCCCCCCGCCTGGAGGAAAGCGATTGAGCGTGATGGTTTGAGCCAACGCGCCCGAGACCACCAGCACATCTGGGTTGATTGATTTGGCGCGGCGGTAGACCGCACAAAGCATTTGTGTATAGGCTTCAGGGTCCACGCCGCACGTGGGACAATCACCCCACTCTGGTGTTACATTGGGTTCGTTCCAAATTTGAATTGCGCCCAGGCGTTGCCCATAGCGGCGCAGCACGGCTTGTACAAAATCGGCATAGTCTTCCATCTTGTCTGGCGGCGCAAAGGCCCCACGAGCGTGCCCATCAGCGCGTGCCCAGGCCGGCGGGCTGGTGAGGCGTGCCATAATCTTGACGTTGTATTTTTCCGCCAGTTCCACAATATTGTCATATTTGGCCCATGCATCTATGCCGTTCGGGTCATTCCGGCGATCCACAAAATCGCCCTTGGCGTGAATTTCGATGTCGGCCCAGGCAAACTCTTGGCGAATCCACCCAAAGCCGGCGTCTGCAATCATTTGCATCGAGCGTTCGCGCTTTTCAGTCTCAACTTCCTGTTCCAAAAACGTATTGACCCCGTAGCGATTGGCAGGCAGGTGCTGCACGGCTATTTCTGGAAGGGTGGCTGGCTGAGGGCGTGTGAGGTTGGTGATCGCTTGGAGCATGCCCCTTGCCTGTGGCAGCAGGGCTTGCTCGCCCGTCAACTCGTAGGCCCATTGGCGCAAAGGAAGCAGCCAGGCTGCTATGGCTGCAAACATAACAAATAATATCGCAACCCCGATACGGATAAAAGTGTTTTTCATATCGTTAAATAAAAGCCCGGCTTGTTGACCGGGCTTGGGTTCATTGCAAAACGATTATTTTTTCTTGGTAGCGCGCTTGGTGGTTTTGCAAGCCGGCTTGCTTGGGCTACTGGTTTTTAGATAAGCGCGCACTTCTTTGCGCGCTTCTTCAAAGCGCTTGCGCAGCAGGTTGTCTGACCCTTTGAATCCTGCTACTGTGCGCTTGGCGCATGTGATGCAGCCTAACGATGCGCGGTAACTATCAAGGTCACACGTCAGGCAACTGCCCAATTTAATCATCATCAGTGAAAATGCCAGACTGTCCTCGTGTGGTTCGGGCAATTCGGCGATTTTTTTAATCAATGTGTCCCAATCTGGCCCGCGCAACCCTGCCAATTGGCGGATGCAGCGGTTGGGGAACAAAATTTCGCTATCTGGATACATTCTCTGTAACCCTCAATAAACTTGGATGGGCGCAATGATAGCATACAACCAAGAGTTTATCAAGGGTTTTTTGGAGCAATTTTTAAATAATCTTTTATAGATAGTACATCATTCTTTGCAGATAAGCCACGGGATCAATATATTGGACTCTCACACCCTCAGGCACACTCAATGTAATTGAGGCATAGTTCAAAATAGCCTTTACACCAGCTCTTACACACACATCTGCAACACTTTGGGCTGCATCTACTGAAACAGCAATGATTGCAGTCTGGATATTTTTTTCTTTGATTGTTGTCTCTAGCTGTCCCGCATCTTTTATGGCGATACCATTCACTTCTGTTCCAATTTTGGCTGGATCATTATCCAGCAAGGCAACAATACGAAACCCTTCTTTGGCAAAGCCTCCATAATAGGCCAGGGCGTGCCCCAAATCACCTACACCAATCAATACCACGGGGCGCTCTTTTTCAATCTTGAGGATGCGGCATAGTTCTGCCTGCAAAGCCGCTATATTGTAGCCTGAGCCTTGTTTGCCAAACTCGCCAAAATAAGACAGGTCTTTGCGGATCTGGGCTGCGCTGATGTTTACCCGCTGCCCCAATTCCTCCGACGATATGACGTGTTTATTTTGCGCCAGCAAATGGGCCAGCGCGCGTAGATAGATTGGCAGGCGACCAATGACGATATCGGGAACCGGGTTGGTGGGCATAACTTTTCTCAATTCAAGGCTAGTTTATTTTCATCAGCCAGCCGTTGACGCGATGTTGATTGATCTCGCCGCTAGGATATGTATATTAAGGTTTATGAAATGAGTATAGCATAGCGCAGCGTTCGCCGCAACCGATTTTTGATCAAGTAACACGAAACCAATCCGTTAAATCTGCGCAAATCTGTGCCCCTAAAAAGAGAATTGGGAAAGAATCAAAAGATTTATCCGTGGGTAAAAACGTGTGATATAATACGCCAAATAGGTTCAAGCAGCGATTGAGGAGGAAGCAATGGCGACGGTGAAAGAAGCGCGTGTTGTGTGGAAAGGCGACATGACCTTTGAGGGGATTGGGCACAAGGATTTTCGCGTGACACTGGACACCGTTCCAGAGGTGGGCGGCCATGACGGCGGCATGGCGCCGATGGAGTTGTTGTTGGTCGCGTTGGGGGGATGCACGGCGATGGATGTGATCAGTATCCTCAAAAAGATGCGCCAAGATGTAACCGACTTTCAAGTTATCACGCGAGGGACGCGGGCCGACGAACACCCCAAGGTTTATACCGAGATCGAACTAGAGTATGTGGTGCGCGGGCACGAGGTTGACCCCAAGTCTGTGGAGCGAGCAATTGAATTGTCTGAAACACGGTATTGCTCGATCAGCAGTATGCTCAACAAGACCGCCAAGCTTGTTACCAAGTACCGGGTAGAGGAAGCTGCCTGACAGACGGCGATTAGAGTATGGCAGAAGCGTTAACAGGCAAAGACGAGCAAGCCAGGCGCATTGCCGAATTGCGGCGCGAACTGGCCGAACTGCGCGCCAGTTTGCCGGCTCATTCCACCAAGCCATCCATGTTTGCGCGGCTAGAAGAGATTGAGGACGAGTTGAGTGAGTTGCTTGCCAGGCAAGCGCAACGAGGCGCGCCATGAGCGTGTTTGACGGCATAGCGACGGTGTACGACCTGGCCATGTGGCCTCTGGAAGTGGTGGCCTTGCGCCGCTTTCGGGCCAGGTTGGCGCGCCAGGCGCGCGGGCGTGTGCTGGAAATTGGCCCCGGCACTGGCGCAAATTTCCCTTATTATTCTGATGGGGCGCGAGTGTTTGCCCTGGATGCCAGCGCCGATATGCTGCGGGTGGCTCGCTTGCGCCCTTGCCGCGCCTGCGCCGCCGCCACGCAGGCGGATGGCCAGGTTTTGCCGTTCGCTGGCGGCGTGTTCGATACGGTGCTGGCCACCTTTGTTTTTTGCAGCGTGCCCAATCCAAGGCAAGCCCTGGCGGAAATAGAGCGCGTGCTCAAGCCCGGCGGGCAGCTCTTGCTCATGGATCACACCCGCGGCACTCTTCCCATCACTCGTTGGGTGACTGACGCCTTGCATCCCTTTTGGTGCAATCTGAACGGCAGTTGCCACCTTAACCGTGAAACGGCCCAGACAGTGGCGCAGGCTGGCTTTGATGTGATAGAGGTTGAGCGCCGTTTTGGGGGTGTTGTGCAATTGGTCCAAGCCACTCGTGGCATTTGAGCCGAGTTTTGGGTTGGGGCGAGATCGGCAACTCGCAAATGGATTCTCAATGTCAGTTAATGATACAGAGACTGATTTAGAACAACTCAAGCAGGCATGGCAAGCCGCCGAAGAACGCTATCGGTGGCTGGCCGAATCGAACCCTGATTTGGTTGGCATTGTGGCCGATAACAAAATCGTCTTTGTCAATTCGGCCGGGGCCAGCTTGCTTGGCGCGGCCTCGCCCGACCAGATGATTGGCAAATCGGTGCTGGATTTTGTCCTTCCGCGCCAGAAAGAGATAGCCGCTGAGGGAACACGGCAGATTGTCCAATCTGACAGCGCCACTGCTCTCACCGGTCAAACCTGGTTGCGCCTTGATGGCGCCGCCATTGATGTTGAGATGATGGCTACACCCATCACCTATCAAAATGCTCCTGCTATCCAGATTGTTGCTTATGATATCGAACACCGCAAGCGTGTTGAGTATGCTTTGGAAGAAAGCGAAAGGCGTTACCGACTGCTGCTGAACTCGGTGACCGATTATATCTACACTGTCAAACTTGTTGCTGGCCAGCCCGTAGCTACCTTTCATGGTGTGGGGTGCGAATCTGTCACCGGCTATACTCCTGAAGAATATCAAGCTGATCCCTATCTCTGGTATAACATGATTTATCCTGATGATCGGTTTGGTGTGAGTGAGCAGGTGGACAAGGTGTTGGCCGGCAAGCATATGCCCCCCATTGAGCATCGCATTGTGCACAAAGATGGTTCTGTGCGTTGGGTGCGGAGTGTCTTTGTGCCACGCTATGATAATTTGGGTGAGCTGGTTGCTTATGATGGATTGGTGGCAGATATTACCCAACAAAAATTGGCAGAACAAGCCCTGGCGCGTGAGCGCGATTTGCTGCACGCGCTGATGGACAATATTCCAGACCTTATATATTTCAAAGATACCAACAGCCGATTCACGCGGATCAATGCCGCGCAAGTCAGAATGTTGGGTGTGGCTGCTCCCGAACAGGCCGTTGGAAAGACCGACCTGGATTTTTTCGCGTCCGAACATGCCAGCGAGGCCTATGCCGATGAGCAAGAAATTGTCCGCACCGGCCGCCCCCTCATTGGCAAGCGAGAACGGATAAGGCGGGCCGATGGCGAATTCAGGTGGGTCTCTTGCACCAAGACAGCTATTTTTGATAGCGCCGGGCAAGTAATGGGGCTGGTGGGTATTTCCAGAGATATTACGAGCCAAATGCAGACCGAAGAGGCCATGCGCAAGTATGCCGCCGAGCTAAAGGCTCGGAACGAGGAACTGGACGCTTTTGCCCACACGGTGGCGCACGATTTGCGGCACCCCCTGTCAGTCATTATTGGCATCGGCGAAACGCTGGAATCTAAAGAGGCCCGGCTGGCCTTATCGCCCGATGAACTGGACGAGATCTTGAGCAAGATTGCCTTGCGCGCGCGCAAAATGAGCAATATCGTTGAAGAACTGCTGCTGCTTGCCAGCGTGCGTCAAGAGCACGTCAAGAGCGAATCGCTGGATATGGGGCGCATTGTGGCCGAGGCGCAAGAACGCCTGGCCGACATGATTTGCGAATATCAACCCCAGTTTGTTTTGCCAGAGAAATGGCCCACAGCTTTGGGCTATGCCCCGTGGATCGAAGAAGTGTGGATCAACTATATCAGCAACGCCATCAAGTACGGCGGCGCTCCGTTGCGTATAGAGTTGGGGGCAACCGAGGTGCTGGTTGCCACAGAAAATGATCGGCGCATGGTTCGGTTTTGGGTCTGCGATAATGGCCCAGGCATGACGCGGCAGGACCAGGCCAGGTTGTTCGCGCCGTTCACCCGTCTGGGCCAGGTTCGGGCGGGGGGGCACGGCCTGGGCCTGTCTATTGCCCGGCGCATTGTTGAAAGGTTGGGCGGCCAAGTGAGGGTAGAGAGCGCGGCTGGGCAGGGCAGCATTTTCAGCTTTACCTTGCCAGGTGATAAACCCCTCAATTGCGAGGACGCCTCAGTTCACGGCCATGAATCTGGATAGTATTACCCTAAAAAAACTAGCACGACCCAAGATTTTTTATCCACGAAGGGGCGCAAAGGTTTCTATTCTTACCTTCGTGGTAACTACTCAGCCGGCACCCTTCGACCTGTCTGCCGACAGAGCAGGCTACGCGCCGCGCAGCCTGAGCGGAGTGAAACGCAGTCGAAGGAGCGCGGCGCTTATCCTGAGCAAGGCCGAAGGACGCTCAGGCTGCTGAGT
>JBGSMF010000332.1:0-6919 GCA_041740315.1 Thermoflexales bacterium | reverse complement strand
CTTTGAGTATATTTGCGACCGCGTGTCCGGCGCTAGCAAGGTGCCCCCGCTGGCCGACTTGATTGCACAGCAAGCCGAACAACGTCGGTTAGACGCGTCGTGGAATGCCTCGTAGTCTTCCCCGATTTATTGGGAAGATACGTCAAAAAGATGTTGGGATTGGAATAGAGGAGGATGTAATGTTTCGTTCAGCGATGTTGATTGCCCTGGCTTTGTTTCTAACTATGGCCCTGAGCGCGTGTGGCCCTGGAGCGACCCGGTTGAGCAAAACGGATGCCGGCAAGACCATTGAACTGCGCGCCGGCGACAAGCTGCAAGTGGTTCTGGAAGGCAACCCAACCACAGGCTACCAGTGGCAAGTGAGGGAGGTTGATGCAGCCGTGCTCAAGGTGAGCGGCGAGCCAGAGTACAAGTCTGAAAGCAGCCTCACCGGCGCGGGAGGCCAATATACCTTCCACTTTGAATCGCTTGCTCCAGGCCAGACCGTGTTGCAGTTGATTTATCATAGGCCATTCGAAAAGAATGTGGCGCCCATCGAAACCTATCAAGTGACCGTTGTGGTCAAATAACGGATTTTTGGATGGCACATCCCTAACAAATTTGTCGGGGCGACTTGGTCGCCCCGACAAAAGCGTCTGAAGGTTTTATTGTTTATTATCCTAATCGGTGTTGCGTCCTCGGCCCTCAAGGCAGATATTGGGCCGGGATGGGATTGTCTTCTCTTTCGATATCCCAGAATATGGTCACAGCCCACCAACGGCCCCTATCCCAGGCCAGTTGGATGCTGTTGATTCCTCGCTCGAATGCTTCTGGATCATTTTCCGTAAAGCGTGTTTCGTAGGTGCTAAAGACATGAACGACATTGCCGAACCTTTCAGTTTTGTGCGCGACCTGCCTTTCGTAAAAGCCCTTGGCGCGCAAGCCGGCCACATCGGCCAGTTGATTGCCCCAGGCGACAAAACCCTCTACGTCCATGACGGAGTAATCGCCTTGCTCATCCATCCGTGGGGGAATCACCCGACCGCCGGGGATAAAGAGTGAGCGCACCCGGTCCCAATCCGGCTCACCGTTGGGAGGAAAAGAGATGGCCTCATATAGCGCGGCCATGATGGCGTCTATAGAACTGACATCAGTTGGAGAGGCTTGAATTTTTTCTGACATTTTTTACTCCTTATATTGTTTTGTCGGGGCGCTTCGCGAATCGCCCCGACAAAGGCAAGTATCTTTTTGCTATCCTAGTTTGCGTTGCGCATGACAATGGGCAGGTACAGCCTACGCGGCGGATTGCCCTTCGATAGCCACAAGTCAACCTGGATTTGCTGCGGGCTGTCTTGGGTGCGGCTGCCCGGACTGCCGCGCACCGTGATTGTGCCTACATAATGGCCGGCCGATAGGCCGCTCTTGTTTACTTGCACGACCTGGCAGTTCTTATCTCCAGGCTTGAGCGGGCAGGTGGGCGACAAACTCAACCACGGTGTGCTAGTCGTCCAACCCGCCGTGAGCGACTGCCCGCCGGTGTTGGCGGCTTGCACTATCTGGCTGGGCGGATTTGTGTCTCCCTCGTAGATGCGGAAGGTCAGGTGCTTGGCGCTCAGATGGAGGCGCGGCAAGGGAATGACGCCAGAGATGATGGCCGTCATCGAGATGCTGCCGCTGTCGAGCGGATCGCTCCCGCTCACGTATTCTTCGCCGTCAGAAAAGTCGTCGCCGTCTGTATTGGCCTCGTTCGGATCGGTGCCCAGGGTGTATTCTTCCAGGTTGGTCAATCCGTCGCCATCGAGGTCGGCATTGGCCTGGATCACACCGTGCGCCACTTCCCAATCATCGGGCATGCCGTCGCTGTCGCCGTCCACGCCGCTGGTGACCAGCACGATCATGTCCTCGGTCAGGGGGCTGCGCCGGCCATAGTCATCTTGCTTTTGCACGGCAAAGTGATAACGATAGCCCGGCGTCAGGCCATGCACGGTGTAACTGTGGTCGGTGGCGAGCCGCTGCGTAACCTTGATGGGTGAAGCACCCCCTGTTGCGCCCGAGCCGGATTGGCTTGGCCCGGCGGCCTCTTCGCGCGCATAGAACACCCAGAACGCGCCTTTGCAAGGGTTGCCAGGCAAGCAGGCTGGCAAGTAGCCCGTCCAACCTAACTCGACCGAGTTGCTCGCGCCCAGTGTTGCGGTGAACGAGCCAGGCGTAGATGCCTGGTCAAATCCAGATGTAGAGACTGTCTTGGTGATCCACGGGCTGTACATGCTGCGGTTGCCGCTGGCATCGTATGCCGCCAGCCGGCTGCTTACTTCATGGCCGCCGTTCAGCCCGGTGATGCGAGCGCATTCCTGTCCATAATAATAATACGCTGGGGGTGTTTCATCGTAAGGCACTGCGGCGCGCACGCGCAGGTGGCGCGTCGTCCAATCGCCTTGCCAGTCCTGCACGCGGTATTCGACCACATAGCCCGCCAGGTCGTGGTCGGGGTTGGGCGGCCAACACGTCATCAGCGCGTCATCGAGCGAGGTCAGGTTTGTGACGACATAGGTGGGCACTATCGGCGGAACGGCGTCGGTGAGGCGGAGAAAGCCCGGCGCTTTGACCAGCGTGATGCCGGGGGACTGGTTGGCCAGCGTGTACGGGCGCGTCTGCGTCAGTTCCTCCGCCGCGACCAACTGCGGCTCGCTCACGATGGCATAGATGTGGTAATAGCCGTTGTTCAGGTAGGACATGTCCCAGCCGAACTGTGCAGTGGTGATGGGCAAGTGCTCGACAATGACGCCGCCGTAGGTTTGATCGGGCGTGATGGCCGTGCTGCCCGTGACGGTATAGTGCAGGCTAATGTTCAGCGGGCTATCGGCCGGCGCGTTCCATTTGATGGTATACGTCATTTCATTCGTGGGCAAGGCGGTATTGACCACCGGCGCGGTGAACACGATCGGTTCGGGCGCTCTTTTGTTGGCAAAGTAGAATATGTCCCAGTCGTCGTTCTCGGTGGCATTGCTCACCTTGAGCTGCCAGATGCCTGTTGTCACCGTCGGAGTGTGGCCGCCGTACAGGATGGCGCCGGATACGATATCTTTGGTTATGGTGTAATTGATGCCATAAGCGGCGGCGTTGGTGGGCGAAATCTCGACCCCGCTCGGGTTGATGAGCGCGAGCCGGGGATCGCCCTGAGCCCAGCTCATGCCGGCGATAAACGAGCCGGTGTTGACCGTGATGGTCATCGGCTCGGTGATCGTCTCGGCGCTCGGGTCAATGGCGGTCTTGATTTTAAAGTTGGCCGGCTTGCCGCCTACCAGCGGCCCGGCCGACGACGCGCCCATCGCGCTGGTTGGGCCATACTGGTCTATCAGCACATAACCATCGCTGCCCAGGATAAAATCCAGGCTGGGGCCGTCCAGGCCGACGTAAATGCCCACGTCGTACCCCAAGGTCCACACCGCGTGTGAAAACACGGCTTTGGCGCCCCACTCGTAGGCGGTGCAACTATCGTTGGTGCAAAACTGCCCAAAGGCCAGCTCCAGGCTGAATATCGGCCAATCGTCGGGCGGGATTTCGACGAACGCCCACGTATAGATCTCGCCTTGTGGGATGGTAAAGTCGGCGTTATAGCTGCCGGCAAAGTGCTGCTCGTCGTTGTCTGGCAGCCAGGAATACTTGTGCTGCCAGCCTTGGCCTGTCCAAAGATGGGCGTATACCTGGCCCGACAGCATGTCGTCCAGGGCGCGGGCCTCCACATCCACGCCCACGTCCAGCGGGTCCCAGGCCACCCAAAGATGGCCGGTGTAATCTACGGTGCCCAACACCTTGCCGGTGGTCTGGAGATCGAACAGCCCGCGCGTATCAATCGTCAAATCTCCCTTGCCGTCAACCAGCTTCCCATTCCCAGATTGATAGTCAATGCCCAATGTCACGATTGTATAATCGGGATCGAGGGTGAACCCGCCGGACACGCCATAGACAAAAAAGCCTGTGGTGCCCACTGGCAGCCCCGGCATTTGCTTGAATGTCAGTTTCACCTCTCGCAGTTTGGTCTGGCACAGTTGGAACGTGGCCGCGATCATCGTTGACGGGTTGGTATCCGAGCCTATGCCGGGCAGGGCTATGTTCGTGTCGCCCTCGATGATGGTAACCGGGTCAGGGTTGTCGCCGCACGTACCCTGGTAGACGGTGACCTTGCCCTTGAAGGTGCGGAAACTGAACGGCACACCCACATCGTTTACGGCGTTGGGATGGTCGGTGCTGAGGACCCTCAGAGCGCCCGGTTGGTTGAGCATGATGGTCTGGGCGTTGTCGGTGATGGTGATATCGGGCATCTCCCACTCATACTGGGGATCGGCCAGGCTGTCTTCTTTGCCGCGCACTTCCAGGCAAAAGCCGCCGGAGCATTTCGCCTGGCTTCCATCTGGCGTGGGCTGGCCCTGGTCTTTGAGCGGGATCACGGCCTGGGCTTCTTTCCACGCCCCGCCTAGTTTATCTGGCTGCACGATCTCGCCCTGGTTGCGCAGCGTGGTGAACTTGCCCTCAAAGTCAATGTCCCAGCCCGCGCCAAAGTGAAACGCCAGCCCGGCCACGCCGGCCCGGCTCACCTGCGCCGTCGTGACCTGGTGGTTGAACGTGGGGTCGCTGTACCCTTCGGCCTGGACGTTCCAGGTCAGATTAAAGTTCAGCGTCTGAATGCCTTCTGTCGGAGATAGCTCGAGCGTGCGTTGGAGCGTGACCTCACCTTCGGCGCGCTGCGTATGCGAGGCATCCTGGCGAACGTTAATCTTGAGGCTGGCGCCGGCGATATCATCTTCTTGCAGCGGCAAGTACAAACGTTCCGGGTAAGATGAGGAGCTGAGCGCCAGCTTGCCATAGTTTGGGTTGGCTGCGTCTGTGATGCCATCGTAGAAGCGGTTTTCCCAAACGCCCAAGGTGATTGGCTCGCCGCCTGTGAAATTGACCAGGGAAACTATTGAATCGTCATTTCCCTCTAGTTCCTGGGTGGCTGTATAGTACTTGATGTGGCCTCCACTCACCATAACCAGGTGATCTGTGGGAGCGCCGGTCTTCCAACCGATAAAGGGCGCTCTGCAATTGCTGGTGGGGATAGTGTTCTGCCAATAATCAACGGCGCCGCTCTTGTTTTCAAAACCGTTCCAGGAATAGATGCGAAAAGGTCCTGCGTCCCTAAAATCGGTCGTGGCGTCTGGCTGCACCGCCGCCTCGCAGCGGCATGGGCCGTCTACAGGGTTCATGTCTGAAGGACAAGCCCACGCCACCACCGTCACCTGCAATGTGGCCAGAGGCGCTTTCTTCCCCGGCGCTTCCTCGTCTGCGCCCTCGTACCCAACGACCAGCGCCCATTTGCCTCCCTGGCCGCTTGGAACCAGGAACCCGCCCAGCCTGTATTCCTCCCCGATTTCTCTGGATCCTACATCGCCCGGCGGGCGAATCCACGCCTTGATTTTGTTCTGTCCGCCCCCTGTGGATTCGGCCGTTACCTTAATCCTGACTTTGGTACCTGACACCAAGCTCATGTCAATCACACGCAGTATTTCTTGGCTAGACATGGTAAAGGTGTGGGTGTACACCTGGCTGTGGGGCGGAAAGGTCGGGTTGCCCTGGAAGGGGACCGATTTCCTGGCCTCGATGCGAAAAGAGTTTAGTGTGGCATTGGCAGCATCGCCCCAGTTCGGCGGCATAATGTCCACGCCGCGGTCGGCCGTCGAGGGGAGAAGCACATAATTGAGCTTGTCCTTGCTGCTAGGGTATTCAATCCTGGAGCCATCAGAGGCTGTGCGTCCGAGGTTCAGAATGCCCGTTGGCAAATAGTTATCTATATGTGTAACAGTGTGGTTCAACCCCTTGACTGCCACTGCCACCCACGAGGTGTGGGCCGGGGCCAAGTACGAATGCCACGTGCGCAAATAGGTCTCTTTATTTGGGTCGGATGTGGGGAACACGTCTCTCAATTGGGTCACGCCATCTGGCAGCGTCGGCGGGGTGTAGGTGATCTTGAGCGCAAAGCCGCTTGCTTTGAATGCATGATCCCGGCTCCATGCCTCATCAAACGTAGCGAGTCTTGTCTGGTCAACTGGCGTCCAGTTGTTTTGGGCAGAGATGGCTACAAAGTCGCACAGGATCGAACCAGCCCAATTGGGATCTTCGTAGCACGGTGTGTCGTGAACGGCGCGCAGTTCAACGCCGTAATTGTTGCCGCCTTCCAGCCACTGGCGCACTTCACCATCATTGCCCTCTTGCAAAACCCACGTTCCGGCGAAATAGAGCGCTTTGTCGAGCGAAGCAAACAAAAAATTATTGTCTTGGCCAGGTTTCCAGGTGGGGATTATGTCGCCGCCCCAGGGGCGGCTGGCCCAGGTCACGGTGTTGGGGTCCCAATCTCCCTGTGGCCACGCCGCTTCCGTGTCTACCCCGGCATACGGGTAGAGTCCGATGGATGTGTTGGGGGGATAGTAACCGCGCGCCGGCACGACGATCAACTCGGCTTTTTCGATCTGGTAGCCGGACGGAAAGGTCAGTTGGTCCAGATTGTTGAAGCGGAGCAGAGTTTTCGCCTCGCCGCAGTTAGGGGTCCAGCCCACACCTGCTACGGGTCCGATTCCTTCCTCTCCAGAATAGGGCGGCACGGCCACATCAGCATAGTGGGAGGGGCATTTGCTGTAAATATCTACCACGTCAATGGCGCGCAGCACAACCGTCAAGGCTGGGTCGAGCACCACCGGGTAGACGCGGGCCGGGTCGGCCCACCAGGCGTAGGGCGTGTTTACCGCCACCTGCCAGCCGTCTTGTTGCGGCGTCAGACGATAGTGCGCGGCTATGCTTTGGCTGGGGTTGGCCTGCTCAAAAGCCAGCGCCGGCAACAGCGCCAGCATGGTCTTGCCCTGCGCGTCGCGGATTTCTACCGCGCCATCCGTATCAAACGCGGCGG